>JBLHZE010000052.1:0-10535 GCA_047631015.1 Actinomycetes bacterium | reverse complement strand
TGAACTCCGAGCATGGACTGGCAGTCCCAGGTCCCGAGGATGGGTGAGGCAGGGGTGGCTTGAGGTCTCGCCGGTCGGCAGTTAGTGGCAAGCTATGACGTGTGACGACCGATGACGCTCGCGATGCTGTCCTAGATGCCGCTCGCGCGGCGTTCCATGCCCGCGGGTACGCCCGTACCTCTGTCAAGGCGGTAGCGGCAGCAGCTGGGGTGACCCCCGACGTTGTGAGCAAGTACTACCAGTCAAAAGATAAGCTCTTCGCCGCAGCGATCAAATTCCCTTTCGATCCAGCCGACTCGATACCCAGGCTGGTCGCACCGGGCCTGGATGGGATGGGTGAACGGCTGACTCGGCTTACCCTGGAGACCCTCGGCGACCCTGAGACTCGATCAGATCTAATTGCGCTGGCAAGGATGGGGACATCTGCCGGTAAGGCTGGTGCCGGCTTGAAGTCCTTCGTCGAACAAGACATCGTCGATCGGTTGGCCGGTGTCATTGGCGTCCCGGATGCGCGACTACGGGCCAATCTGATCACGAGTTATCTGCTGGGTGTCGCGATCAACCGTTATGTGATGAAACTCGACCCGATCGCGTCTCTACCCGAAGATGAGGTTGTACGGCTGGTTGCACCAACTGTTCAAGACTGGCTGACGCCCACGAGGCCACTGCCGGGGAGTAGCAACCAGTCTTCGGATAGTTCAGATTCCCCGACCAGAGCCCGCAAGAAGCGACGTGAGGATGATCCATTCTCGACTCTTGCCGATTGGTCAGGCGAGTAACACCACTGAGGTATCCGAATGGGGCGTAGGCTCTAGGAGTAACAGATCTACCGACCGAGTCTGAGGAGCCATACAAGATGGTCGTTAAGGCCGCACTAGTCGCCGCCTCCCAATTTGACGCGCTAGCGGCTGCTGCCAGCGCGACCCCGCTGACCAAGTCGGTTGCGCGTCGGTTCGTCGCCGGTGAGGGAATCACCGATGCGGTTGCCGCCGCCGCATCACTCGCGTCCTCGGGGCTGCACTGCACGATCGAGCGACTAGGCCCGCCAGCGCGGGATGCCGCCGCAGCCGACATCGCAGCAGCAGCGAACCTCCTTCTTCTGGAAGAATTGGATGCCGCTGACCTCATCGACCGCTCCGAACTGTCGATCAAGCTCACTGACCTGGGCCTAGATCTAGATGGTGGCGAGGACATCGCGCTGGTCCACGCCACCAAAATTGCTGAGGCTGCGGAGGCACTCGGCACCCTCGTGACGCTGGATATGGAGAACTACGAAAGCGTTGAGCCAACTCTTCGAATATTTCGGAGTGTGCGGCAACAATTCCCGCACACGGGGATCGTCTTACAGGCCTACCTCAAACGATCTGAAGAGGATTGTCGGGAATTGGCTGCGGAAGGTACCCGGGTCCGGCTCGTCAAGGGCGCATTCAACGAATCCGAAGATGTGGCTTTTCAAGGTGCCCGAGACATCGATCTTTCCTACGTACGTTGCCTCAAGCTGCTGATGGCTGGGTCAGGGGTGACCCTGATTGCGACCCACGATCCGCGGCTCATCGAAATCGCCTCCGCGCTGGCTATCAAAGGCTCGAAGCCGCGTAGCAGTTACGAGTTTCAGTTGCTCTACGGGGTTCGTACGCAGGAAGCAAAACGGCTCGCGACCACCGGAGACAAAGTCCGGGTCTATGTTCCCTTCGGTGAGGATTGGTACCCGTACCTCGTGAGCCGCATGGCCGAGAAGCCTGCGAACCTTGCGCTGCTCCTGCGAGCTCTGACCGGGCGGTGAGCACTGTCGAATCCACCACGGTTGCGCTCATCGGGGCCGGCAAGATGGGCGAAGCGCTCCTCATGGGGATCCTCCGCCGCGGGCATAAAGTGCTCGTCGCGGAATCTAATCCGGAGCGTGCTGCGCAGCTTGGCGAACTGTCCGGGGTCGACGTGCGCTCCGCGGCTGCCGCGGTGGCATCTGCAGATGTCGTCATTATTGCTGTTAAGCCGCCGCATGTCGCTGAGCTCATTGCCGATATCGCGAGCAGCGTTCGCCCCCATGCGGCCGTTGTGTCGGTGGCCGCCGGGATCTCAGTTGCCGCACTCGAACAGGCGGCAGGTGCCGGTATTGCCGTGATCCGAGCGATGCCGAATACGCCAGCACTTGTCGGTGAGGGGATGATCGCGATTTCAGCTAGTCCTACGTGCACGACTGAGCAGGTTGCTGCTGCGATTGATCTCCTCTCCGCCGTCGGGAAAGTGGTGGAGGTTCCTGAGAGCCAGCAGGACGCGGTCACTGCACTATCGGGTTCTGGGCCCGCCTACGTCTTTCTCGTAGCGGAGGCGATGATCGATTCAGCTATTGAGCTGGGATTGCACCCAGCCTTAGCCCGCGAACTTGCGGTCCAAACCGTCTTCGGTGCCGCGGCAATGTTGCGCGACTCGGGCGATACCGCCCCAGCAACCCTACGAAGAAATGTGACCTCGCCTAACGGGACAACGGCAGCTGCGATTGCCGCATTGGAAGAACACGGGTTACGCACCGCCTTCACTGCGGCGCTGGCCGCGGCGAGTGATCGATCCATCGAGATGACGGGCGAGTTTTCTTAGGCTGGCGGGTTTCGGCCCGGATGCAGCCGCGGAGACCGGAGTTAGGCTGCTTTCTGGCTAGCTCAAGAGGATGCGCGAGCCCCGTGACGTTTCAGATAGCGTGGCATAGGTGAGCGGACCTATGAGCTTCATTTGGGATGAAGATCTTCGACGATACGATTTTGGGCCAGGCCATCCACTCTCACCTGTTCGCACGGTCCTGGCGTACAAACTCATCGAGTCCCTGAAGATTTTGGAACAGTCCAACTGCACGCTCATCGAGGGTGTCGATCTCGCCCCCGATGAGGCAATATTGCGGGTTCACGACGCGAGCTACGTCGAATCGGTGAAGCTCGCATCCATTCATCCGGGGTACCGTGATATCGCTCGTGGGCTTGGCACGGAAGATGTCCCGGTCTTCGCCGGGATGGATGACGCCGCCCGTCGAGTGTGTGGGGCCACTCTGAGTGCCGTGAAGGCTGTTTTTAGCGGTGAAGCCCTGCATACGGTCAACATCTTTGGTGGCCTGCATCATGCGCTTCGCGGGAGTGCTAGCGGATTCTGCGTGTACAACGACGTGGCGGTCGGGATCGCCTGGCTGCTCGATCACGGAGTGGAACGCGTCGCCTACATCGATATCGATGTCCACCATGGCGACGGTGTCCAGGAGATCTTTTACGACGACCCTCGCGTGATGACGGTGTCCATGCACGAATCCGGCCGGAGTTTGTTCCCTGGGACAGGGAAGGCGACTGAGATAGGTGGCCCTAACGCCCAAGGTTCGGCGGTCAACATTTCGTTGCGCGCTGGCACCAACGACGACGGCTGGTTGCGGGCATTTGACGCGGTGGTCCCGGAGGTCCTGGCGGCATTCAAACCGCAGATCATTGTGTCCCAACAGGGTTGCGATACCCACCGTGATGATCCGTTGGCAAACCTCCGGCTGACGTTGGAAGGGCAGCGAGCGTCCTACTTGCGGATCCACGAACTCGTGCACGAGTTCTGCGATGGTCGTTGGGTTGCGGTCGGTGGAGGTGGGTATGAGTGGATCAACGTTGTGCCGCGGGCATGGGCGCATTTGACGGCGATTTCCGCTGGAGCTCCAATCCCGACTGATACCGCCGTTCCGCAGGATTGGCGAACGCTCGTGAAGACGACGCTTGGCCAAGAGACTCCCGAGGTGATGGGAGACGGTGTGGTCCTCCACCCGCATCTCTGGTCTGCTGGTAACGATCCACTTGATCCGTTAGATCGGGCGGTCCTCAAGACGATGGATGCCGTGTATCCCGCTCTTGGTCTCCAGTCCGACCCATACCCACTCTGGTAATCGGTAAGCGCGTACTCTGTACTCACTCTGCGGGGATTTTATTACGCAGGCTTAAGGGTTTTGTCAGGGCTTAGAGTTCGTTGCTGCGGGAAGACTCCGTGGGATGAGCGATGAGCGCGTTGAATATGAGGGAAGGTTCGTCCTGTGGGATCAGTCGTCAAGAAGCGCCGTAAGCGCATGGCGAAGAAGAAGCACCGCAAACTCCTACGCAAGACGCGCGTTCAGCGCCGCAACAAGAAGTAGTTAGGAGCGGGCTCCGTAGGGGAGTTCCCGCTCACAATTCATAGTGTGGGGAGACCAATTCGATGCCCAGAGTCGTTCTGGTAACGGGAGTGTCTAGGTATTTGGGCGGGCGGATGGCTCGTATCTTGACGGAAGATCCGCGTATCAGCCGAGTTGTGGGCGTCGATGTTGTGCCGCCGCGGATGGATATCGGTGGAGCCGAGTTCGTCCGCGCGGATATCCGAAATCCGATCATCTCCAAGGTCATTAACGCAGCTGAAGTCGACACTGTCGTCCATATGGGCGTTATCGCGACACCAGTGCAGGCCGGTGGTCGGATGTCGATGAAAGAAATTAACGTCATCGGCACGATGCAGTTGTTGGCTGCGTGTCAGAAGGCACCGAGTGTCGCCAAACTGGTCGTGAAGTCTTCGAGTTCCATCTACGGGGCAGGGCCGAAGGATCCAGCCATGTTTACCGAGGATATGGAGCCCAAACACACCCCAAGTTCCGGTTGGGCGAAGGATTCGGTCGAGGTTGAGGGGTACGTCCGCGGGTTTGCTCGTCGTCGGCCCGACGTTGATGTCACGACCCTGCGCTTCGCCAACTTCCTCGGCCCTCGGGTCGATACGCCAATGTCGAGTTACTTCGGTCTGCCGGTCATACCCACCCCGCTGGGTCACGATGCGCGGCTGCAGTTCATTCACGAAGACGATGGCCTTGAGGCGATCCGGCGCGCAACCGTCGGCGATCATCCTGGCATGTTTAACATTGCTGGCGACGGCGTTATCTTGCTGAGCCAGGCCGCCCGCCGAGCTGGGCGACCGACGTTGCCGCTGCCTGTCAGTAGTGCGGGACTGGTCGGGGCGATGATTCGTCGTCTTGGGCTGGCTGACTTCTCGCCAGAACAGGTGCGGTTCTTGACGTACGGACGCGGAATCGATACGACTCGGATGCGTGAGGTCTTCGGCTTCGAACCACAGCACACAACACCCGAGACTTTCGATTCGCTTGTTCGCGGCCGCCGTCTCAACCGCCTGCTCCCGCCGGAGCGGGTCGAGGCAGCAGAGGAGCAATTGGTATCCATGTTGACCGGAGGGGAAGTGAGTCGATGACTGACGCGAGGGTGATCCCTATCAAAACCAAAGACTCCAAGAGTAATGCCCGCAAGAAACCTGCGGCGAAGAAATCCGCAGCTAAGGATGTACCGGGAACACGTGCCGCTGGAGCACGTCGCGGTTCCAGTGGAGCGGCTGCCGCAGCGGCAGCTGAGGAGCCAGAGGAACGACCGGCACATGATCCGCTTCCAGGTACCGAACCCGCGCCGGTTGCCTGGGACCGCAAGGTTGCCAACGCTCTGGCATTCGTCCGCCGCCGCATCACTGGTGAATACGAGATCGATGAGTTTGGCTACGACCGAGAACTCACTGACAAAGTCCTCAATGCCCCACTGCGACCTATTTATTCGCGCTGGTTCCGGGTTGAAACCCGCGGACTGGAGAACATTCCGGACGACGGGGGGGCCCTCGTTGTCGCGAATCATTCGGGAACGATCGCGCTGGACTCGCTGATGACATCGGTAGCGCTACTTGACCATCACCCGGCGCGACGCCAACTGCGCATGCTGGGCGCAAACCTTGTATTCAAGACCCCGGTTGTCGGTGACTTTGCCCGCAAGTCCGGATCGACGCTGGCGTGCGCACCGGATGCCGAACGGCTACTGAATAAGGGCGAGCTTGTCGGAGTGTGGCCTGAGGGATTCAAGGGTGTGGGTAAGCCCTACAGCGAACGGTACAAGCTGCAGCGGTTCGGTCGCGGCGGATTCGTCTCGGCAGCACTGCGGACGAAGTCGCCGATCATCCCGTGCGCGATCGTGGGTGCGGAGGAGACCTACCCGATTATTGCGAATGCCAAGACACTGGCGCGGATTATGGGACTCCCGTACTTCCCAATCACACCGACGTTCCCGCTGCTGGGACCGCTGGGATTAGTTCCGCTGCCGAGTAAGTGGATTATCGAATTTGGTGAGCCGATCTATACTGATGGCTACCCTGACGACGCGGCTGATGACCCGATGTTGGTCTTCAACTTGACCGATCAGGTTCGCGAGACCATCCAACAGACGCTGTACAAACTGCTGGTACAGCGTCGCTCGGTGTTCCTCTAGCCGGGCCCCTCTATCGCCCAGTACTTCTGAAGCTCAGCCTTGCTGCCACACAGCTTTAGCGGGTAGTGGCCTTGGCTCTGATGACGCGTGACGTCACGATTGATCCGACGGTAGCGCCGAGAATCGCTCCCGCAACTGCAGCTGATGGCACGCCGACTTTGAGAGCAAATCGGGTGGAACGAAAGTCACGGATTTGCCAACCCTCGATCTGAGCATGCATTCGGAGTTTGTGATCGGGATTAATCGCGCAAGGGTTGCCCACCAGCGAGAGCATCGGGATGTCGTTAGCGGAGTCGGAGTAGGCCGAGCACCGTGCCAGATCGAGATCCTCGCGCTTCGCTAAAGCTCGCACTGCATCCGCTTTGGCCTGGCCGTGTACCGGGTGGCCGATCAATCGACCCGTATAGACCCCTTTATCGATCTCTGAACGCGTACCTATTGCACCGGAGAGCCCCAATTTGTCGGCGATTATCTCGGCAACCTCGATAGGTGTGGCAGAGACAAGCCACACCCGCTGCCCTGCCTCTTGGTGGAAGTTCGCCAGTGCAATCGTTCCCGGGAACACCTTGTCCGCCATATACTCGTCGAAGACATCCCGGGAGATCTCCCGCATTTCATCGACGGTCCGCCCCTTCACAATCGCCAGGGCAGATTCTTGAACTTTGGCGATGTCATCAAGATCTTCAGTTCCGGCCAACAGAAATTTGGCCTGTTTCCAGGCAAATCCGAGCATATCTGAGCGTTTGAGGATGTCTTCTTTCAACAGGCCGCGCGCCAGCGCGAAGATGCTGGCACCGCGTATCACGGTGTTATCGATGTCGAAGAATGCTGCGGCGCCTTCACCGGCCGGTGGGGTCTTCGGCGATTCTGGGTTGGGCGCGGCAATCAGCGAGCCGGCTTTGGCTCCGTCGCTAGGACCGGATTGCTGCTTGGTCACGGCTGAATCGGCCGATTCCGGGCTCGCGCTTTCGGAAGTTTCGTCACATTGCGCATGCTGGTTTGCCACACTCGCACCATAGCCACCCTCAGCTGTGGGAGACTCGCGCACGTGGGAGCTAACCTTGCTGATCTGGTGCAGGCCGCCGCAAATGAGCGGCCAGAGGCATCTGCGATCATTACCAGTGACCGTACGACTACCTGGGCTGAACTCGAACGGTTTGTCCGCGCTGTCTCTGGCGGATTGAGCAATCGTCAACTAACCCGCGGCGATCGTGTCGCGATGGTGCTCGGCAATAGCCCAGAATTCGTGTCGACCTACTTTGGAATTCTCCGCGCGGGTCTGGTTGCGGTTCCCATCAACAACGCCTACACCGCGCCTGAGATCGAGGCGGTTCTTCGGTCTTCGGGCGCAAAGCTGGTCATCACAGATCGTGGTGCCGGCCCTGCCGTCAGCAAAGCAGCTGGGTCTGACGTGGCCGTTGTCGAGGTCGGAACCGACGGTTGGCGGCGCTTGACGGTGGGATCCACTCCGCCACCGGACTTTGAAACGGATCCCGAAAGTGTCGCCGTCCTGATCTATACCGCTGGCACCTCGGGGACTCCCAAAGGGGCCATGCTCACTCATCGTGCGCTAGCCGCGAACCTCGAGCAGCTGGTGGCGGTCAACTATCCGGCACCGATGACTGCGGAGGATGTGTCGCTCATCGTCCTACCGATGTTCCACATTTATGCCTTGAACACGGCGCTTGGGATGGTCGCAAAGACCGGCTCTGCGGCGGTGCTGGCCGAGCGCTTCGAAGCGTTAGATGCACTGCGCTTAATTCGCGACCACCACGTGACGAATGTCGCGGGGGCACCCCCGATGTATATCGCGTGGTCTGCCGTGCCGAATTTGGCCGACCGGTTGGCCACAGTGCGGATGCTCACCTCAGGTGCGGCCCCGCTTCCTCCCGCTGTTCATCAACAGTTCGAGACAGCGGGGCTCAAGATTTGGGAGGGCTACGGGATGACCGAGGCGGCCCCAGTCATCAGCGCCGCACTTGTCTCCGGGACCTCCAAACCAGGATCAGTTGGTAAACCGCTGCCGGGTGTCGAGGTCAAGCTGGTAGACGGTTCAGGCGAAGAAGTCGACGATGGTGACCCGGGTGAGATTCTGGTTCGGGGCGCCAACCTCTTTAGCGGATACTGGCCAGACGGTTCTCAGGGCCCCGACGAGGACGGTTGGTTCGCGACTGGAGATGTTGCGCTAGCGGACAACGACGGCGATCTGCACCTGGTGGATCGTCGCAGAGACCTGATCCTGGTCAGTGGGTTCAATGTCTACCCGCGCGAGATTGAGACTGTGTTGTCGAACGTTCCAGGCGTTGCCGAAGTCGCCGTCGTTGGTGTCTCCCATTCCATTACCGGAGAGGCCGTCAAAGCCGTCGTTGTGCCGATGCCCGGTATCGAACTCGAGGCCGACGACATCTTGGAGTACGCCCAGGGTCGGCTCGCCCGATTCAAGTCCCCCACCATCGTTGAAGTGGTTGACGCACTGCCCCACTCAGTAACCGGAAAAATAATCAAGAAGTCTTTGCGCGAACCAGCCGTTGATCCTCGTTCGGTCAAGGACATCACCGAGGCCAGCGCCATACCAGCTGCTGATTCCACCGATGCGCTACCTGCCGCGGCAGCATCCACCGACGCGGCTTCCGACGGCGATGAATCAGCAGCACCACGTTCCGCCGATGGATGACCGATCGCCGATTAGCACTGCGCAGAGCTCAGATCCCCGAGTTATTCTCGTCGGAAAGCCAGACTGCCACCTATGCGACGACGCCCGGCGGATCATCTCCGCGGTGTGCGATGAGATGGGCGTCAGCTGGGGCGAACAGTCGATTCTGGACGACCCTGAACTTGCAGACGAGTTCTGGGACCAGATCCCTGTCACTTTGATTGATGGAAAGATCCACAACATCTACCGAGTTGATGTGACCAGATTGCGTTCCAAGTTGGTCGGCTAGCCGATGCTCCACCTCCAGTACCCGCTGCGTAGCGCGCAACCGCGGGGAGGAGCGATTTCACCGCCTCGGACCAACTGATGATTTGCCATAGTGTTCACACAACCACGCCGACTTTGTGCGTTCGTGAACGTGGGCGTAGCCTTGGAAGGCGGAGCCACCGGTAGCACCTGCAAAAGGAAGACCGCTCAGGCAGCAAATGTGCGTAGTAGCTAGGAGGATGTACATGGGAGTGCGACGCGGAGTCCCGGAGGCCACGGTCGCTAGGTTGCCTGTTTACCACCGCGTTCTCATGGCTCTGCAACAGCGCAACGTCGAGACGGTGTCGAGCGGAGAACTAGCCACTGAATCTGGTGTCAACAGCGCCAAACTCCGCAAAGACCTCAGCTACCTCGGATCGTACGGAACCCGTGGCGTCGGCTACGACGTTGCGTTCCTCGTTTACCAGATTGCCCGCGAGCTTGGATTGACCCGTGACTGGCCCGTCGTCATCGTTGGGATCGGGAACCTCGGTCGAGCACTGGCTAACTACGGCGGATTTGCCTCACGTGGTTTTCGTGTTGTCGGCCTCCTCGATTGCGACGGTGACACGATTGGCCAGCAGGTCGGTCCTGTTCTGCTCGACCTCGGCGTAGATCCCAGCACTGCCAGGGCAGCGATCGGCGCGGAGGCACTTTCCCGCACCGTGCGCGATCTTGACGAGCTTGAGCAGTTGATCGTCAACTCGCGGCCAGCTATCGCTGTGATCGCGACCCCGGCTGATGCGGCTCAGGACGTCTGCGATCGGTTGGTTGCGGCAGGTCTGAAGAGTATTCTGAACTTCGCCCCGGTGGTGCTGGCAGTGCCGAGCGACGTCGAAGTCCGAAAAGTCGATCTTGCGACCGAGTTGCAGATTCTGGCCTTTCACGAACAGCGCCGCAACCGGGAGAGCGAGCTTGCGGCAGCGCCTAGTGCAGGACAGCGGGATCACGCTCAGGCGCAGGATCGACGCGAAGACCCACATTCGTGCCGCGTGGATTCCATAGACCCTCTCGACCCCACAGGTCGTATGGAGCGAGCCGGCCAGTTCGAATCCAGCGTCCAGCGAGAACCAGAAGAACCCGAGCTCATCCCGAGTGGAGGGAAACTGTGAGCTTGCTATTGGTGGGGATCAGCCACCGAACCGCGCCGATCACCTTGTTGGATCAGATTGCCAGCCAGACCGACTCCGTCGCTGCCCTGCGCAAAGACATCGCGGTATCTCCCTACGTCGCCGAGGTGATGGCGATTAATACCTGTAACCGACTTGAGGTCGTCGCCGATGTGA
>JBLHZE010000051.1:0-10635 GCA_047631015.1 Actinomycetes bacterium | reverse complement strand
GCGCAGCGACTCGGCGAGGAAGGGAACGGCGTACGAACCATTGTGGAGATGGTGTCGGCAACGAGGCTGGATTGCGTTCTCGGTTCAACCGCCCTCATGCGAAAGGCGCTCTCCGAGGCAATCTGGCACACCACCCACCGCAAGGCTTTCGGTAAACGGCTCATTGACCAGCCACTTATGCGCCAGGTATTGGCTGATCTTGCCATCGAAGTCGAGGCGGCGACCTGGCTGTCGCTACGCCTTGCGGCGGCGACCGATTACTCGGTTGGCGCCGCACCGACAGCAGCTGCAGATCAAGAAGCCGCGCTGCGACGGATTGCGCTCCCGATGAGTAAGTACTTCGTCTGCAAACGCACCCCGATCGTCGTCGGCGAGGCGATGGAGTGTCTCGGCGGGGTTGGCTACGTCGAGGAATCAGGACTACCCCGCCTGTACCGCGAAGCCCCACTGAACTCAATCTGGGAGGGGTCCGGAAACGTCAACGCGCTAGACCTGTTGCGGGCAATTACTCGCTCGCCGGAGAGCCTTGATGCCTGGCTACAAGAAGTCGGCTCCGTCAGCGGAAGTGACGCAAACTTCGATAGTGCAGTAACCGATGTTCTCAATACTCTGGCCGGAGATCCATCCACGATGCAGGCCCAGGGCCGGCGCCTGGCCGAGCGGATGGCACTTCTTTTGCAAGGATCGATCCTCATACGCCACGCGCCGACACCTGTTTCCGATGCCTTTATTTCCACCCGCCTAGGTACCTATGGCGCTGGAAGAACATGTGGCGTTTTTGATGCCGCTGTCGACGTTGATCTATTGCTCGATCGGGCGTTCCCTGGGTAACTCCCCGCCCATCGCAAAGGAGGAGATGTGTTCGGCGGATAGCGCCATTGCATCCAATCGACTCACAGCCCGCCGATACTTCTTTCGATAGCCACCCGCCAGCATCTCTTCGTTGAAGACGGCGTCCACAGGGGCACCACTGGTAGCAAGGGCAATATCTCGGTCATACATCCGATCGACCAGTACAACGAATCGCAGTGCATCTGCCTGATTCGCCAGCGTTGTGAGATCGATAATGCAGATGTGGGATAGCCCCTCCACCAGCGCGCCATACCGGGATGGGTGAACCTGCGGTAGGTGCGCGACAAGAGCACTGAAGTGATCGAGGCTGCTCGATCCGTCAAACCGATCGGCCACTGCCCTGACCTGCCCATCCGCCAGAGGCGCTGGCGCCACGGGCAAACCGCGATGGCGATAATCCTGGCCGTCAATCCGGAAGACCTCGAAATTCTCGGCAAGTCCTTGAATCTCGCGTAAGAAATCTTCGGCGGCGAAGCGACCTTCCCCCAAACGATCGGGAAGGGTATTAGACGTTGCGGCGAGCCGGACGCCGTTCTCCGCGAGGCGCCCCAACAGTGTTGACATCAAGACAGTGTCGCCAGGATCGTCAAGCTCAAACTCGTCAATGCACACGAGCTCATAGTCGCTGAGCGCAGCGACTGCCTGTTCAAACCCGAGCGCACCGACAAGGTTGGTGTACTCCACGAACGTCCCAACGGCTCGTTTTCCCGAGTCTGCAGTGTCAAACCACAGGGCCACCAACAGGTGGGTCTTACCAACGCCAAATCCACCATCGAGGTAGATCCCTGCCCGGAGATCGTCCCGCGCCTTCTTGCGCAGTCGAGGCCGCCTGGGTTGCCGTCGGCGCCCGATCTGGGCAGCGAACGCGTGCAGTCCTTCAAGAGCCGCTGCCTGGCTGGGCTGGGATTCGTCGGCGATGTAGGTGTCGAATCGCGCGTTGCGGAAGTGGGTCGGGGGGACAAAACCAGCGAGCAAATCGTGAGCACTCAGTTGCGGAAACCGATCGGTCAACTGAACGGGAACGACCACGACGGCCTAGTTAACTTGTTCCAGGGCGAAACGGCGGAAGCTTTCGTCGTGGACGAGCTCAACGATCCGCGTCAAGACCTCTGGATTCGTATCTGGTGGAACGCCATGTCCCAGATTAAAAATATGACCAGGCAATCCTCGGGCATCATCGAGGATTCGTAGTACCGCCGCCTTGATCGAATCAGGATCGGCGAAAAGCACCGCCGGGTCGAGATTTCCCTGTAACGGGATTGGCGTCGAAAAGCGGGTAGCCGCCACGGACAGCGGAACGCGAAAGTCGATCCCCATTACTGTTGGGCCTGCCTGTTCCATAAGTCCAAGGAGCTCGCCAGTACCAACGCCAAAGTGAATCATCGGGACGTCCAGATCCGCGATCGAGTCGAAGACTTTCTTCGAATGCGGAAGTACCAAGCGCTGGTAGTCACGCGGACTCAGTGCCCCTGCCCATGAGTCGAAGAGTTGAACTGCCGAGGCGCCAGACATGATTTGCATGCGCAAGAAGGCCGCACAGATATCGGCAATACGGTCTAGCAGCCGATTCCAGGTCGTTGGGTCCGACAGCATGAGAGCTTTCGTGTGGACGTGGTCGCGACTCGGGCGACCCTCGACGAGATAGGACGCCACAGTGAAGGGTGCACCGACGAATCCGATGAGCGGTGTGGCGCCAAGCTCGGAGGTCAATCTACCTACGGCAGCCACGATCGAAGCGACACTGTCGGCATCGAGATCAGGTAGCCGGTCCAGGTCCGCGGCCGTCCGGAACGGTGTGCCAATAACGGGTCCGACTCCAGGCTCTATCTCAACATCGACACCAACGGCTTTCATCGGGACGACGATGTCGGAGAATAAGATGGCCGCATCGACCTTATGGCGGCGAACGGGCTGCATCGTGATCTCCACCGTTAGATCCGTGTCGAAGCACGTGTCCAACATCGTATGTCCAGCGCGAAGCTCGCGGTACTCCGGCAATGATCGTCCAGCTTGGCGCATAAACCAGACCGGTGTGTGCGCTACCGGTCGGCCCAACGCTGTCTGAATGAGCGGTGAACCCGCTGTCCTGCCATCGCGCAGCGGGTGCCCAGCAGGCAGGTTCGGCCGCACCGGCTCAGACCCTGTCATAGCGACAACGGGGGTCATCTCTGTTTCGGAAGCCACAGACTGATCGTCCCAGACCCACATTTCATCGCGCTACACGCGCCCAACAAACACGTGAGATCCAGGGTTGCGTACTACTCTGGTCCATGTGGCATCTTCGGAATTGAAAGCGGCGATGCCGTCTGACTTCGGCGATGCCCTCGAGGTGCTGAGGCGGCTGCAATACCGGCCCGAGTTCGTCGTCCAAGAGGCACCTGCACCGGCAAGGCTGGCCCCGTTCGCGTTTGCCCAGACCGTAGATGTCGAGCTCGGTGACGACATTGTTGCTAGCGGCCGTCTCGTCGTCCTACACGATCCGGCGGGGCAACCGTCGTGGCAAGGACGAACAAGGGTGATTGCCTATATCGACGCAGACGTAGAACTTGAAGTTGCGGCCGATCCGGTTCTGCCTGAAGTCGGCTGGTCATGGCTTCGAGAAGGCCTCGACAACGCCGAGGCCGACGCTGATGCGCTCGGTGGAACCGTGACGCAAGTCTTTTCACGATCGTTCGGAGTAATGGACACTCGCGAACCTGAAGGCCGACTGCAGGTTCGCGCGAGCTGGACCCCGGCTGACCCAGTTGATCTTGTCCCACACGTGCACGCGTGGGCTCTCCTTACTGCCTCCGCTTGTGGGCTGACACCTACCTCCGACGGCGTGGCCAACCTCCTACGTGGCACTTAAATCCACTAGCCAGTAGTGCTCACTCGATTGGGTGATGAGACTAAGAACCCCTCATGAGCTTGCGATTGATTAGGCCGTTCGGATGATGCATCTGCAGGCCTCCGGCCTATCAAGTATTCGCCACACCTGCCGATACACCCTGTAGGGCCGAACGGGTCGGCACTGCGCTCCGGGAGAGAAAATGCCGGATCGGCGAGCGAGTTGGAGGCTTTAGTGAGTGCCATTGTGGATCGCACGTGGGCGAGCACCACGATGCCTTCACACAAAGCCAGCTTCACCGCTTTAGTGGTGTGCGCCGATAAAGTTCGCCGCAGTGCACTCGTCCACCGCATGCGTCAGTACGGTGCCCGGACGGTCGTTGAAGCAGCGAGCAACGGCGATGCACTATCTAAAGGTCGTACTGACGGTTCCCACGATCTGTGCATCGTTGACGGAACCTCCGCAGAGGGTCCAATCCTGCCGCTCGTAGCCGAACTGCGCGCGATGCGCTGGCGCCGAGTCCAGATCTTCACCGATCGTGATGATGCGTTCGCTGTCAAGGCCGCACTTTCGGCGGGAGTTCGGGGCTTCACCGTCACACCGCGTACCGGAAATCCGGGCTCCACCGGAAATAGCGTCCCGCACCAACGAGGCAAAGCCCGGAGCGCACCAGATGAGCTCTCAAGTCGCGAGATTGAAGTTCTACAAGCTGTTGCACAAGGCAGGTCGAACAAGGGAATCGGCGAGGAACTGGGGCTATCAGCCCTGACCGTCAAGAGTCATCTTGCCCGGATCGCTCGCAAACTTGGGACGGGCGATCGAGCCGAGATGGTGGCCTTGGGGATGCGGGCGGGCCTCCTACGCTGACAAATCGCGCCGAGAGATCGGTCGCCATTGTGACCACGAGCGCGCGTGCTACTCAACTCACTGCCCTTACTCGGGCCTGGCTCCGAGGACTCGGGCCGATTGGTCGGTATCTTTAGACGCGTGACTGCTGATTCGGGGGTGTCCCCTCTGCCTCTTGAGAATCCAGAGGCTGACGAGCCGACCCCGCTCATCCCGCTTACTGCACCGGCTGAGGGTGTTCCCGGCGTCATCAATAACCCCAAAAGTTTGGAAGTTGCGGCCGCAGCGATCGCCGGGGGATCTGGACCGGTCGCGATCGATGCCGAACGGGCGGGTGGTTACCGCTACGGTCAGAATGCTTACCTCGTGCAAATTCGGCGGACTGGTAGCGGAACTCACCTAATCGATCCGATTGGGTTCGCAAATCTCAAGCCGATTGCCGATGCGATTGGAGCCCAAGAATGGATCCTGCACGCTGCATCCCAGGATCTCCCCTGTTTGGCCGACCTTGGGCTCGCCCCACAACACCTCTTCGATACCGAGATGGCCGCTCGGATCCTTGGTCGGCCGAAGGTTGGGCTGGCGGCCCTAGCCGGAAGCGAACTTGGACTCTCGTTGGCTAAGGAGCACTCAGCCGCTGACTGGTCGAACCGGCCACTGCCAAAATCATGGCTAACCTACGCGGCATTGGATGTAGAACTGCTCGTGGAACTGCGCGATATTCTTGAGGCTGATCTAGAGCGGACTGGGCGGCTCACTTGGGCCACGGAGGAGTTCGAGTACCTGCGGACCGCGCCTGCGAAAGCAGCCCGCCACGAGCCGTGGAGGCGAACCTCTGGAATCCACCGGATTCGGAACGCGCGAGGTCTCGCCGTCGTCCGCGAGCTTTGGCAAGCCCGCGACCGGCTCGCCGCGGATCGCGACATTGCCCCAGGTCGAGTTCTTGCCGACAACGCGATCGCGGCCGCGGGCAGTGCCCGCCCGCAATCGCAGCCCAAACTGGCCGAGCTACCGGAGTACCGTGGCAAAGGAACTCGCCGACGCCTCGGGTACTGGTGGCGGGCAATCGAATGCGCAAACCAGCTCCCTATCGAGGACCTCCCGGAGCTCTCTGCTCGATCCTCCGGGCCACCGCCTCCGCGGTCGTGGTCCGACAGGGCGCCCCAGGCTGCTGCGCGGCTCAGTGCGGCGAAAGCATTCCTTGCCGAGGTTTCGGAACAGTCAGGAATCCCGACGGAGAATGTACTGACACCCGATACCGTCAGACGGCTTTGCTGGGAGCCACCTACGACGAGTGATGAGCATCCAGTTGCCAGCTATTTGCGTCAAGCCGGAGCCCGCAACTGGCAGATTGAGCTGACGCTCACGGGGCTAACAGGCGCGCTCGGGGCAACACCACCTAGCGAGGCATGATGGGAATCGGCCGAGTCGGCTTCAGCGTCCTTGCGACTCTCATGGCGCTACCCCTCGTCGCTAGTTGCGCCAGTGAACCTACCGAAACGACTGCTTCACCCACGTCATCTAGCCAGGGGCAGGTCGTGAGAGTGACGTCCGGCGAAGAACAATGCGGCGCGTCGCCCTACATCGTGCAGGGCGGAACCGTCACGATCACTGCGACCGGGGCTGGCAGCCTTCCAACATCGGTAACTCTCTACGCACCAAAGAAGGGTGCGTTTGCTGAGCAACTTGATCAAATCACCGTGCTCGCCCCTGGAGCGACGAAATCAATGACTATCGAGCTAGGACTTGGTGCGTACGAAATCTCGTGTAAGACCAACAACAGCGAAACGCGTTCTCGCATCACTGCCGTCTAAAGACCCGGCCTCGACGCACGACGCCGTGCCCGGCTAGCGATTCGTTGATCTCCGTCGACCTGTTCACTAGTCGAAACATACCGAGGGTGAGAAGACCCCATTGGCCAGGTAGCTGGTTACTGGCGGGTAACATCGCGTTCACCGCAGCAGAGCGGGCTGAGCTCACCTACGACCTGTCGCCCAGACGGCGCGGTCAGTTCTCAGCGACTTCGGCCTATCAGGAGGAACCATGTCGTTCTCCGGAAGAAGCGTCGTCATGGTCGACGGCGCACGGACCCCATTCGGTCGGGCAGGTGCCAAGGGCATCTACGCCGAGACGCGTGCTGACGACCTTGTCGTCAGAGTTATTCGGGAACTCATTCGACGCAACCCGAATCTTCCCAAGGCTCGAATTGAGGAGGTCGCTATCGCCGCGACCACCCAGATCGGTGACCAGGGACTGACGCTAGGCCGCACCGCCGCCCTCTTAGCAGGGCTACCGGAAAGCACCCCCGGCTTCTCGATCGACCGGATGTGCGCCGGTGCGCTTACCGCCGCATCCGTGGTCGCCTCCGGAATCGGCGTTGGCGCCTACGACATCGCGATCGCAGGTGGCGTGGAACACATGGGCCGCCACCCGATGGGCGAAGGTGTTGATCCCAACCCGCGATTCCTCTCCGAGAAAATCGTCAACCCCGAAGCCCTTCAAATGGGGATGACGGCCGAGAACTTGCACGACCGGTTCCCGCAGCTGACCAAAGAGCGCGCTGACGCGTTCGCTTTGGCTTCTCAGACCAAGACCGCCAAGGCCTACGCTGAAGGTAAGATCCAGCCTGACCTCGTCCCGGTTGCCGTCCGTACCGCCGAAAAGGGTTGGGGCCTGGCGACAGTCGACGAAGGACCACGTCCCGAGACCACGATGGAAGGTCTCGCTGCCCTTAAGACACCGTTCCGCCCCGACGGGCGTGTGACGGCTGGAAACTCCTCAGGACTCAACGACGGTGCAACGGCCGCAATCTTTGCGGCCGAAGAGACGGCCGACGAGCTCGGGCTAAGCAAGAAGCTGCGGATGGTTTCTTACGCCTTTGTTGGCGTTGATCCCGCCGTCATGGGAATCGGTCCGGTGCCAGCGACCGAGAAGGCCCTTGCTAAAGCTGGTCTGTCCATAGACGACATCGGCATGTTCGAGCTAAATGAGGCATTCGCCGTTCAGGTTCTGGCCTTACTGGACCACTACGGCATTGCCGACGACGATCCACACGTCAACCCAATGGGCGGAGCACTCGCCGTCGGTCACCCGCTCGCCGCCACAGGCGTTCGCCTGCTATCTAACTTGGCGCGGGACTTCGAAGACAATCCCAATACCCGCTACGGCTTGACCAGTATGTGCGTCGGTCTAGGCCAGGGCGCCACCGCCATTTGGGAAAATCCCAACTACCAGGCCTAAGAGGAGACTCCTTTCCATGACTGAAAACCCGACTGTTCCCGACGAGGTCGTTACTAAGGCCATCGTTCGCTACCTCGACCTCCCTGGTGCAGCTGGCACAGCCGCCATGATCACCCTGGACAATGGCTTTGATCACACCAAGCCAAATACCTTCGGCCCCGGTGGCTTGGCTGCTATCGACGCGGCAATCGATGAGGTGTCGGCCCGGACCGATCTGTCTGCTGTTTGCCTCACAGGTAAGCCGTTTATCTTCGCCGTCGGTGCTGACTTGAGCGCCGTTCCGCACGCGAAGAGCCGCGACGATGCGCTCAGTCTCGGTAAGGAAGGCCACCGCGTCTTCAATCGCCTGAGCGAGCTCAGCGTCCCGACGTTCGCGTTCGTCAACGGTGCCGCGATGGGCGGGGGGCTGGAGATTGCCCTGCACTGCCAGTACCGCACGGTCTCTGAAGGTGCCGCAGCAATCGCGCTGCCCGAGTGCTTCTTGGGCCTCATCCCCGGATGGGGCGGCGCCTACCTGCTACCGAACCTCATCGGCGCGCAAAATGCCGTCAAGGTCATTGTCGAGAACCCTCTCAGCCAAAACCGGATGCTCAAGCCAAAGCAGGCACTAGACCTCGGCATCTTCGACGAGATGTTCGCTCCGGCCGACTACCTAGAACTATCGCTGTTCTGGGCAGCAGGCATCATCATGGGTGAGAGAACAGTTGATCGCGCCGAGATCGACCGTGGCGACGCCTGGGATGCGGCCGTCACCGCTGGCCGTGAGCTCGTGAAAGACAAAGTTGGTTCGGCCGCTCCGGCACCAGGTCGCGCCCTTGATCTCATTGAACTAGCCAAGACCGGCACCAAAGAGACGGGCTACGCGGCTGAGGATGAAGCACTGGCGGATTTGGTCATGAGCGAGGAACTGCGCTCAGGTCTTTACGCGTTTGATCTGGTCCAGAAGCGTGCAAGGCGCCCAGTCGGGGTTCCCGACAAGTCGCTGGCACGCGAGGTCAACAAAGTTGGCGTTGTTGGTGCTGGTCTCATGGCCGGTCAAATGGCATTGCTATTCGCTCGTAGCCTGCTGGTTCCCGTCGTGATGACGGACCTTGATCAGGAGCGGGTCGACAAGGGCGTCTCCTACGCACACGGCGAGATCGACAAGCTCGCCACCAAGGGTCGGCTCAACGGTGATAAAGCCAATCGACTCAAGGGCCTGATCTCCGGCTCGGTGAGCAAGGAAGCGTTCTCCGACGCTGACTGGGTGATCGAGGCGGTATTCGAAGACCTCAAGGTCAAACAGCAGGTATTCGCCGAGGTGGAGGCCGTTGTCTCCCCCGAGTGCATTCTGGCGACCAACACCTCCTCGCTGTCCGTCACCGAGATTGCATCAAAGCTAGCGCATCCGGAACGGGTCGTTGGCTTCCACTTCTTCAATCCGGTTGCAATCATGCCGCTGGTCGAGATCGTTCGCGCTGAGCAAACTGACGACGCCACGTTGGCCACTGCCTTCGTCGTTGGCAAGAAGCTCAGGAAGTCCTGCGTTCTGGTAAAAGACGCACCGGCTTTTGTCGTCAACCGCCTCTTGACTCGCTTCATGGGCGAGGTCACGAGATCCGTTGATGAGGGAACCTCCTTCGAGATCGCTGACAACGCACTCGATCCACTCGGGTTGCCAATGACACCGTTCGTATTAATGTCACTAGTCGGTCCGGCTGTGGCCTTCCACGTCTCCGAGACGATGAAGGAAGCCTTCCCTGATCGCTTCTACGTTTCGGAGAACCTGAAGCGGTTCGTAGATGCTAAGAAGACCGCGATCTGGTCATGGGACGGTGGAACCCAGCACGTCGATCCCGAAGTTGCTGCGCTGTTCGTGCAGGGCGATTCACCGCTGACCGACGAACAGGTCCGTGCCCGTGCGCTAGATTCCATGGCCGAAGAGATCCAGTTAATGCTGGACGAGGGAGTCGTAGCCGAGGCCCAAGACATCGACCTTTGCATGATCATGGGTGCAGGTTGGCCGTTCCACCTTGGGGGGATCACGCCATACCTGGACCGTGAGGGCGTATCCGAGCGAGTCAACGGTAAGCGCTTCCTGCCGCTTGGAGTTGCGAGCGTTCCTGCCTAGTACGCACTTCACATCCGTAAACCCGTCACTGGCTTCTGCCAGCGGCGGGTTTACGAATTTTCACGCCACGCACCCTGGATCCAGGATCCCCGATCACTCGCGCCTAGATTCTCTTCCATCGCATCTCTTTACTACGAAAGGCCCGCCCCTGATGTCCAACGTTAGCGAGAGACCGGCGGATCAAACGCCCGAATCCGGGCCGAGCGGAAGCGACGACTCCAGCCGCAGGTCGATGGTCGTAACATTCGTTCCCCGAAATGTGTGGCGCGTCGGTTGGGTTGCGATCGCGCTGGTAGCGATTACGTTGCTGCTGCGGTTTGTGGTCGATGATGGCGGAGGCGTCATCTTCACGGTTCTTATGGGGTGGTTCGCCGCGATCGCGATGGCTCCAGCCGTCGACCGAATGGCTAAACACATGCGCCGGGGCGTCGCCACCATCATCGTGATGGTCAGCGTTTTCCTCTTCCTTACCCTCTTCTTCATCGCCTTCGGTCGGCTCTTCTTCGACCAGATCGTCCAGCTACTCGAGGGGCTGCCCGGGTTCGTCGACTCAGCTATCATCGCCATCAACGAGCGGTTTGAGACCACTTACTCAACTGACTCAATATTGCAGCAGCTCAACCTTACTCCGGAGCAAGCAACGAGCTATGCGTCCGAGTTCGCGGGTGGGATCTTCGGTTTCCTCATCTCCGTTATTGGCGGACTATTTGGCGTGTTTACGTTCTTCCTTTTTGCGTTCTACCTATCGGCAGACGGTCCT
>JBLHZE010000050.1:0-10646 GCA_047631015.1 Actinomycetes bacterium | reverse complement strand
GGTAGCTGCGCGCTTCTGCGTTGGCGAACTTGTGAGCCTAGGCGGCTGGTGTGTTCGCCCAATTGGAGTACTTGATGTTCCAGGCTGCCCCAGGACCGTTCCAGGTCTCCATATTGCGCCCGGTGTTGGTCGTGATCACGGGGTCGCCGTACTTGACGCGCGAGAAGAACCAGGCAGCATCGGAGTAGGTGAGGTTCGAGCAGCCGTGCGAGGTGTTCGCGTAGCCGATGTTTCCGTTCCACGGGGCACCATGGAGGAACTCTCCGGAGTCCGTTATCCGCATCGCGAAAGGCACCTGTAAGTCGTAAACCTCATCGTTGGTGACACCCACGTTCGTCATGCGCTGAACGCGGATGATGTCGGTGATCGTCTTAATACCCGAACGGGTCGTGTAGCCAGACTTACCGAGAGAGATCGGGAACGACTTGACCTTCTTGCCGTCAATGGAGGCGGTGCCGGACTTAGTCGCTCCATTCAGCTTGATGATCATCGCTCGGTCAATCTTGAAGCGCCTGGTGGTTGTTCCTTCACTGAAAGCTGTGGTGCCCTTTGAGCCAGAGATCCGGGCACCCTCCATATCAGCGGTGACTGTCACCTTCTGGTCGGCTGGCCAGAACTTCGTATTGGGGCGGAACGCGACAGTGTTCGCATCGGTCCAGCGCCAGCTACCAGCGACCGGGGTCGGCGCAGAGGTGACGGACAGCCGCTCGATCATGGCCGCACGATCCGTCTTGGGAACGTCCTTGTCGAACTCGACTCTGGGAATGATGCCTACCCCATAGGTTCCCTTACCGGGAGTCACGGTGGCTTCGAACGTATTGGTGGCCGGTCCGGCAATCACCTGACGCTTAACAGCCATCGTGTCACCCGTGTTCGGGTCGCGCATTGTGGCGGTGTAGGTCGACATCTGGGCCGGAGCGAGTGGCTCTGACTTCCACTTCTCGCCGGGGGCCTTGACGCCGAAGGTCTCGTTACCGGACGGACCGTTGACGGTCACTGACTCGATAAGCCACGGCTCTTGAGCGGTGAACTTGACGCTCTGGCCAGCCTTTAGCGCCTGGGTGTCATCGACGTTGGACTTGACGACGACGATATCGGAGACGCTCGACGTATCGGACCTGATGAGGTCATTGCTAGTGGAGGCGGTAAGTCCTGAGCAGGCAGTAAGTGCGAGCGCGCCGGAACTAATCACGACGGTGAAGAGAACTTTTTTGCTCATAATCCTTGTCCTTGGCCGCGCTAGTGGATGGCTATGGTGTGCTGTACAGCACTGGATGGTGCCGCATCAAGAATCGGTGTCGCGGTGGTCACACGAAGAATGATCGGTGGCGGTTTGTTATCCACACCCAATACCATCAATCGTAACCTCGATCTGCCTATTAGTGATAGAGGGAGAGTCAGGCTTTCAGTGTGACTTACCTTTCCCTGATTTGGTTCCCTCAGGGCTCAGCTTTCCATCCAATATTTCGAAAACTTGGTCCGTGTACTCAACCATCCGCAGATCATGTGTCACCATAATGCCCGTTTTGCCCCGATCCTTGATCTCCCGGGCGAGGAGTTGGACGACCTGGCGGCCTAGCGCGGTATCCAGTGAGGCCGTCGGTTCGTCAACGAGGATAAGGTCCGGATCGTTCATCAGCGCACGCCCGATTGCAACTCGCTGACGCTCACCCCCGGATAGCTGTTCGGGCAGATTGTTGTAGCGCTCGGACAGACCAAGTTCACCGAGGAGTTCATCGGCACGCTTGTTTGCCTGTTTGCGGTCGTAATCCTTACGCAAGGTCGCGACGTAGGTCAAGTTCTCTTTCGCGGTCAAGAACGGAACGAGGTTTGAGGCTTGGAAGACGAAGCCGACCCGCTGAGCGCGGAAGCTGGTGAGGTCCTTCTTAGACAAGGTCGAGATATCAACGTCGCCGAGTTGGACCGTCCCGCTGGTGGGGGTCAGGAGTCCGCCGATTATGGAGATCAGCGTCGTCTTACCCGAGCCGGATGGGCCCAGCAGCGAGACGAACTCTCCTTGCTTGACCGACAGCGAGGCTTGCTCGACCGCGGTGACAGCCGTGTGGCCCTCGCCGTAGGTTTTGGTGACGTCCTCGACCCGCAAGATGGGTACAGGGTTCTGTGAACCGGCTGATCCCGGCGAGGTTGTAGTTGTGTCGGTTGCCATTAGAGATTTCCTCCTAGAGCGGTTGCCGGGTCAATCTTGGCGATGCGGCGTAGCGAGAAAACGGCTCCGAGCACGCTTGCCACGATGGTGAAGATGGATATTTGAATCACCGTTGAGGTGAGGAAGAGCGTTGGTACGTCATCTGGTGCAACCACTCCCAGAACTCGGGAGGCGATGGCGCCGAGGATCACGCCGATCACCGAGGCGAACACGGCTTGGATGATGACGGTGTTACCGAGTCGTCCCGTCGAGGTTCCCAAAGCCTTGAGAGCGGCGAATAGGTCCCGCTTCTCCAGCACTATGAGTGCGAAGAACAACGCAACAACGAGGGCAGCGACAAGAAGCGTCGTGTAGATGATGGAGTCCAGCGTCGAGCGTTGTTGCTCAACGCCCGGGATCGCGAGCGCTGCAGCCTCGTCGGTGAGGATCTTTGTGCCTTCGAGTGGTATCAGCGATTCGACGGTCGTACCTGCGTCAAGTGTGAGTGCGATAGCACTGACGAATGGTGGGAGCCCGCGAGTCTCCGGCCGGACACTCTCCTGCATCGCGGTCCATGTCGGGACCGTCGTCCAAAGTGTCGGCTGGAGCTGGTAGGTCGACCCGGAGGTGAGCCCAACGACCTCGACCGAGGTATCGCCGACAGTCACGGTGGAGCCGATGCTGACGTCTTTGGCAGCGTTATCGATCGCCGCGACACCGTTCTCTCCTTGGGCTGGTAAGCGCCCGTCGACGATCGTCTCCGGAGCGCTGGCACCGTTTGGGTCAATACCGAAAATGGCGACATCCAGTTCTTGGTTATTCGCCTCGGCGGAGCTGAGGAGGACTCCAAGGGGCGCAGCGCTATTGATACCAGCCACGTCGCCATACCTGGCGACCTCGGCGGCCGGTAGCCGCGAACGAATGAATGAGCCTTGAGCATCTGCGCTGAATACGTAGGCCTGCGCGGCTGGGGACTTCACCGCGCCGGTGGATCCGTAGAACAGCCCGTCGGAGAGTGCCGACAACGTCAGCACGAGGAAGGTGATAAGCGACAGGGCTCCAATAATCGATATGAAGCGTCCACTGGACCGGCGGATTTCCGCCCAGGCGAGCATCATCTCGCACCTGCCGCGCTAGCTGGGTCGATGGCGCGGATTCTTCGGGCGCTCAGTAACCCGGACAGCAGACTGAAGATCCAGACCGCCAGCACCACGATCACAACGAGCACGGGGCTCAGCGACACTGGTATTCCGGTGTTCACGGCTTGGAGCGCACCGTAGGTAAGCAGTGAGGCAATAATACTGGCGAATAAGACGACTGCCGTGATCTGTACCGAGACGGTTTTCGTTAGACGCCAGGTGGATGCGCCGGTAGCTCGTAGCAAGGTGAAGACCTTCATCTTTTGAACTGTCAGGATCAGGAAGAAGAAGCCAATGACGACGATGCCAATAATGAAGGTCAGTCCGACGAGGATGCCGAAGGTTTGGCTGACGGATGACACGCCCGGGATGCTGGAGATCGCATTACTGAGCGTGTAGCCCTTGGTCTCTGGGACGACGCGGGTGATCTGGTCGGCAACGGCGCTCGCTGATGCCCCCGGATCCGTATTGACGGCAACCGCGTTGATGGGCACGAAGGGTGCGCTGGGGTTCGCGGCTTTTTGGGTGGCCACGTAACTCGTGAAGTCGATGTAGGCGGTTGGGGCGGCATTGAACTGTGCGCCCTTGAGGAGTCCGACGATGGTGAGCTTGATGTTGGTGGGGAGCAACGTGATGGTGTCGCCGATGTCGGCACCGGGAATATCGGCAGCTGTCTCGTTGGCGGCGTTTGGGAGTCGGCCCTCGGTTAAGCCACCCGGGGTACCTGGCGCATCGGGGGTATAGCCGAAGACCGTGAGGTCGCTTTTGCCATCGGGGAGCTCCGCCGAGACGGTCGTGGTGGCGAGTCCGCCCGCAGCTGCAACACCGGGAACGGCAGCAACTGTGGCGACAGTGCCCGGCTCGAGGCGCGATCCTTGAATGTTGCCGCGCGCGCTATCGGAGTAGACCAGGACATTGGCATTCAGATTGCTGAATGCGCCGGTGAAGGAGTTCACCAGAGCGCCAGAGAGCGCAGATAGGAAAAGTACGAGGAATATCAGCAGTGAGACGGCACCTGTCAATAGTCCAAAACGAAGCTTTTCGCGGCGCATTTCGAGGAGCGCTAGGCGCACTACTTATCCTCTCGGAGTTCGCTACGCATCAGCCAGCGGATGACAAGACGCGACTTTTCTGTGGTCACTTGAACATTACACAAGACGGATAGATGCCGGAGCGGCGCGCTGGTCTGGGTGATCAGGCCCTTGCTGAGTAGTCATTGAGCAGGTGAGGATTGAGTCAGGGTGACGTGGGTGCCAGGCCGAATCTGGCTTAGGCGGCTCAGGTCGTGACGACTCATGATGGCCAGAACGGGATATCCGCCGGTGGTCGGACCGTCTGGGCCGAGGGCGACGAGTTCACCGTTGGGGAAGGCCTGGATAGCGCCCGGCAGAGCAGGTGCTGAGGGCAGCGATGCGGCGCTCGCGATGGGTGTTTGCTCGCTGACGGGTGTGAGTCTGATGCCTGCTCGACTGGAGCTTGGAGAGATCTTCCAGGTTACGGCTGTGAGCGATTCGGGCTTGGTGTGCAGCAGATACACCTCGGGACCCGGGGTGAGTTCGAAGTAGCTCGAGGTCGGCTGCTCTTCTGGTTGGCGACCAGCTACTGGCGGTTCGAGCTGCGTTTCGCTGGGCTCATTGAGTGCATTGGATGCGTTGCGGGTGGCGAGTTCGCTGGCTTCGGTGGGGTCGTGGGTGGCGATCGAGAGTTCGAGGCCGCCGACGGCCGGGAGGGGCCCCAGCTGGGCAGTCGTGTCATAGCTGCGAGATCCCAGGACCTGCGGAGAGTCGAGGCCGCCTTGGAACGCGACATACGCGCGCAGCCCATTCGTGGCCCGGCTCAGCGTCACCGTGACGCCAGACTCGATCCGGTGCGAGGTATCTCTGACCAGCTCGCGGCTCTCACCGGTTGGGCTCGTAGCTGCAACTGTTAGCTCAGCGCCGGAGACCGCGAGCGTGACGTCAGCAGTTGTAATGAACTCCAGCCCACCGATGAGAACTTCCAGAGCTGCCGGTCCGGCTTCCTCGCTCTGCGGTTTTGGCAGGTCGTTGCCCGCGATCCGGTTGGCTCGGCGCCACGCCACCAGGTCGAAGGCCCCGCTACGCGCCACGCCAAGCTGCGCGTAGCCAGGCCGTCCCGCATCTTGGATGAGGGTCTGGATGCCGGGTGTGATGACGAGGATGCCCATCAGCTCACCTCGTGCTTCACTGGATCGCCTCGAACGTCACCGTCGTGCCAGCAGTGAGCAGGGCCGGGGACGTTGCGGTGGGGTCAAACAACTGCGTCTGGCATGTTCCTAGGAGGAGCCAGCCGCCCGGGGACTGGGAGGGATAGACCGCGCAGTAGTGGGCGGCAATCGCTACGGATCCTTGCGGTACGACGGGTCGGGGCGAATCGAGCCTAGGGAGTTGAAGTTGTTCGGGGAGTCCTGTGAGGTAGGCGAATCCGGGGGCGAATCCGCAGAACGCCACGCGATAGGTCGCGGAGGTGTGGAGCGCGATCACGTCCTGGACGGGGAGCGCCGTTGTGGCAGCAACTGATGCAAGGTCAGCTCCGTCGTAGCTGACCGGCAGGGCGTGGTGGTCGGTGGTACGGGTTAGTGGCTTGGGGCGGAGTTGGCGCAGCATGTCGGGAGTGTGCTGGGCATCTGCGGCGGTCGGATCGATCCGGACGAGGATGGATCGCTCACCGGCATGGGCCTCGCGTAGAGCGGGGTGATCGGCAGATTGATCGTCGAGTGCAGCGAGGAGGTTCGGAACGTCGTTGGGGTTGGTGGCGTCTAGGAGGAAGGCCTCGGGGCCATAGCTCGCGACGTGCGCGACGGCTGGTTCTTCAGCTGGCGCTTCTGAATCGAATACTGATGTCACCGCTTCGGTGGGGGTGCGAACGGTGCGACCTTGACTCGGTCGGCATCTATTGCTGCCTTCAGACGGCGAGCCATCACGACCGCGCCGGGCGTGTCTCCGTGGATGCAGATGCTCTGCGCCTCCACCTCGATGGAGGTGCCGTCGATCGCGATGATTTCGTGGTCACGCAATAGTCGCTTCAGCTTCGTCAGTGCTTGGCTGGCATCGGTGATGACGGCATTCGGTTCGGAGCGGGAAACCAGCCAGCCCTCTGCCGTGTACGTACGGTCGGCGAAGGCCTCATTGGCGGCCTTGAGTCCGGCTTCTCGTGCCTGCATAATGAGATCGGACCCGGCGAAGCCGAGGATTGCCAGCGAGCGGCCGTGTTCAGCTTTGAATTGCAGAGCCGAATCGATGATGATCTCCGCCTCGCGGCTGCCAGGAATGCAGGCACGGTGGTAAAGGGCGCCGTGGGCCTTGATATAAGTGACGGCGCTGTCGGCAGCCTGCGCGGCGACATCAAGGGCCGCGATCTGGTCGAGGATCTGTGAGCGGAGGCTGTCATCATCGACGTTGTTGGGCCGACGGCCGAAGCCCTCTCTGTCGACGTAGGAGACGTGGGCGCCGATCGCGACGCGACGCTCCGCCGCTTGCTCGCAGACCCGTGCCATCGAGTCGGCGTCACCGGCGTGACCTCCGGCTGCGATGTTGGCGCTGGACACGACAGCGAGTAGTGCATCGTCGAGCGCGATCGGGTCGGTTCCGATTCCTTCGCCTAGGTCGGCGTTCAGATCAATGGACACGAAATAGACGCTAGCGTGCCTCGATGAGCTGAGCGTTGGCAGTGCACGTTTGGGACCGATGCTGCGAACGTAGGTGATCGGGCGAACGGGTAAGAGGAGACGCCGGATTGGGCGATCCACCGCCCTTACTCATTGTCTTTCCAGCACATGGATTGCGGTCATGGGTGCGTGCTGGATCGCGGGGGGTGCGGGGGAGCGGGTAGACTTCGGCGGTCGCCCGGCGTGAAGCACTTTTGTGGTGTTGATGGTCGGTTGTGGGGTCAGATCGTTGGTCTCTTTGGTTGGCTTTTTATCGGTGGATTTTGGTCCGCTGGTGCAGGGCTGGCTGAACATGGTGGGTGTAGCTCAGCTGGTAGAGCACTCGGTTGTGGTCCGAGATGCCGCGGGTTCAAGTCCCGTCACTCACCCCATGTGAAACCCCTGGTCAGACGGGGTGCGAGGGGGCAGCCCGGTTGACAATGAGTTTTCCTAGTATTGGTTCCGAATCCAACGGCGGGTTCAAGGGGTCGTCGCAATGACGCCTGCTCGCACGGCAAGAGTGAACGAAAGGCAGGTAAGACATGACAGTGTTCGCCGTCATCGGAATCGCGGGCCTCCTCGCGCTGATACTTTCCCTCGTGGCCGATGGACTCCTCGACGGGCTTCTGCCCGACATCGATGGAGGAGGCGGACTCTCGCTGCCAGCGATCGCAGGATTCTGCGCTGCGTTCGGTTTCGGGGGCGTCTTAGCCACCGCGAACGGCGCCTCTCCCCTTGTCGCCAGCGGCTTCGGGGTCCTTGCCGGACTAGTGGTAGGTGGCGGCGCCTTCTTCGGAATGCGGGCAATGCAGGGTGCGGAATCGCCGGAGTCGGCGGTAAGCGAATCGGCGGTCGGGACCCATGGCGTCGTGCTGACAACCATCCCGGCTGATGGATACGGAACCATCCGTATCCGACTTGGTGGCCACTCCACCCCGATGAACGCGACGAGCGATCAGGAAATCAAGACCGGCTCGCCGATAGTTGTAGCCGCGGCGCTCTCACCAACGGCAGTAAAGGTCAATCCCGCAGAACCCAACACCGACCAGCAATAACCCACCAAGCGACACCTCGCGCCGATCCCGGTCGACTACTACGAACACGAAGGACTACCAACATGGATGGCATTTTCGACTCACCAACCGTTCTAGCGATAATCGCGTTTGCGGCTATCGCTTTCATGATCATTTCCCTGATCGCAGCCCGCTTTAAGGTCGCCAAACCGAACGAAGCCTTCATTATCACCGGGCGGAAAGGGAAAAAGGCGGCCGAACTTGCTATGCAAGCCGACCTCTCGGGACAAAAGGTAGTGCTGGGTGGCGGTGTCTTCATCGTCCCGCTGGTACAGAAGCTTCACGTCCTAGACCTCTCCGCGAGACGTATTTCCATCACGATCCGCCAGGCGGTTTCGTTGGAAGGCATCCGTCTTAACCTGGATGCGGTTGCTGTTGTCAAAGTCGGCAGCGACGGCGACTCGATCCGCTCGGCGGGCCAGAGATTCCTTAGCCAGCAGTCCGAGATCGACACTTTCACGACCGAAGTACTTGCCGGAGCATTGCGAGCGATTGTCGGCACACTTTCCGTCGAGGAGATCATTCGCGACCGGGCAGCTTTTGCTAGCAGCGTCGCCGTCGAAGCCGAATCCTCGCTCACGAGCCAAGGATTGAGTTTGGATACGTTCCAGAT
The DNA here is from genome assembly GCA_047631015.1 of Actinomycetes bacterium. Lineage (GTDB taxonomy): Bacteria > Actinomycetota > Actinomycetes > S36-B12 > UBA10799 > UBA10799. The sequence goes on along the minus strand of JBLHZE010000050.1, from coordinate 2,011 downwards.
TCAAGATATCGCTGATGACGGTAACTACATTCAAGACCTAGGCCGAGGTGAAGAAGCACGGATCGCCAAAGATGCGGCTGTCGCAGAAGCGCAACGGCACCGCGAATCGGCGGAGGCCGAGCTACAGGCTGAGGAGAAAATCGCTGAAGCTCGGCGTGACCTGGCGTTGAAGCAAGCAAGTATTCTGGCCGAGACCGACGCTGCGGCCGCAACGGCTGCCGCTTCCGGCCCGCTCGAGCAAGCAGCGCAGCAGCAAGAAGTGCTGACCGCTCAGGAGCGCGTCGCCGAACGTCAGGCAGCACTCAAGGAACGCGAGCTCGACACGGAGGTTCGCAAGCCAGCTGACGCTGCGCGCTATGAGGTTGAGATCCGCGCCGAAGCTGCAAGGACCGCCAAAGTCGCGACGGCTGACGCCGATAGAACAGCGGCGATCGCGGGAGCCGAGGCGCGCGCGCGGGCAGCAGAACTAACTGGAGCTGGTGAACGCGACCAGCGAGTCGCGCTAGCCGACGCCGCTCAGCGTGAGGCAGAAGTCGCAGCAAAAGCCGTGCAACTTGCGGGTGAGGCCGAAGCATCAGCTATCGGAGCGACAGGGGCAGCCGAAGCCGAAGCCATGCAGAAGAAGGCTGATGCGTTCAAGTCATACGAGTCCGCGGCGACGCTGCAAATGTTCATGGAAGTCCTGCCGAAAATCGCCGCCGAGATCGCTGCGCCGATGGCCTCCATTGACGACCTAACGGTGTTGTCAACCGAGGGCGCAGGGGCGCTACCCAAGACGGTTGTGAACACCATGGCGCAGACCACCGAAATGCTCAAATCAGCGACCGGCATCGACATCGCGCAGCTGCTACCGCAAACAACCGATAGCGCAGCGACACCCGAGGCTCTGGAGGAGCCAACAAGCGACAAGTAGCCGAGCGTAAAATCAAGCTGACAATGGTCCAGCCCACTGCGGATCGAGGTGGGCTCGCCGCCCGCCACGCCGCTCGGAGCAGTTCAGTAGATGAGGGAGCTTGAGGTAAAGCTTCCTGCGACATTTCCGAGCAGGCCGTCAACGGCGGGGTCGAGGCTCAACACGGGCGACCCGATCTCGAGATTCAGAGTGGCCAGGTCCACCCAAAACAAGTTCGGACTGGTGACAGGCTGGAAATAGAACGTCGGAATCGTAAGGTCACTTGCGCTGATCCACCAGGTCGGATACACGCCGAATGCGCCATCAGGGGCACCGGGCGGGACAGCGACGTTGCGAGCGATGCCGATGATGCCTGCCACCGTCTGCTGATAGGTGGCAGGCTCAGGCAGATGGCTCAGGAAATACGAAGCACGCACGAACCTGTCGGTAGGTAAAATATCTCCGGGTAGGGCGAGATCACCGCCGAAGCCGGCATACCGTTCGAGGTTTTGGATCTGATCGTCGTAAGCCGGGTCATTGGTCATCACGAGCGTGCTAGGACTGTGGTGGATCACCTTGCGTCCGTCGATGAATTCGATGATGGCTGAGTCCCCGCTCGGGTCTTCCAGTGCGAAATGAACGCCGAGACTCTCGCCTCTGACATCTGCGCTGGCGACGCGTACGTCCGCTATCTGCGCCACAGCTTCTGCGACCGTTGAGCACGTATCGACAAGCCACTGCGCCAGCAGTGTGTTCAGTACAGTTTGACGACGGTCAACAGGCTCGTAAACAGTGTTTTCTAGATAAAGCAAGTGCACACCGAGCCCTACCTCGTTGAGCGCATCCGTGGTCGCGAGGTCATAGCCCGACACTGCGACGCTGCCATATTTTGATGTCCAACTGATCGCATCATCGCCGCCACCAGTTCTTTCAAGGCCGCGTGGCAGCACCCAGAGCTGCGGTTCATCTGACTGTGCCCAGTCCATCGTCCGTGCAGCGATCTTTGCAATTGGGTTTGAGGACCATAGAATCCGTGAGCACATACATTCCATGTTAGAGCCCGTGTCCTCTTTAACAACGCTACGGAGCCAGATCGGCTCCTGAACCCTGGTGCGACCA
>JBLHZE010000049.1:0-10738 GCA_047631015.1 Actinomycetes bacterium | reverse complement strand
CGTTCGCCTGATGAGTACTCTGGCAAACTTCTTGCCCCCGCACACCTCCCGCAGGAGCAGTCGCAAACTGCCGGGCATATCCCAACTGCTGCGAACATCCCGTGGAGTAAGGCCGCCAACGATGACGGCACCTTCCGCTCGGACGCTGAGCTCAAAGAGTTGTACGAAGCTGAAGGCGTCGACCTTGGTAAGGACACCATCGCCTACTGTCGGATCGGTGAGCGTTCGTCGCACACCTGGTTCGTATTGCAGGAGATCCTCGGGGTGCCAAATGTTAAGAATTACGATGGATCCTGGACCGAGTACGGCTCACTGATCGGCGTCCCCGTCCAACTCGGTGCGGTCGCCGGATCACCTGCTGGCGGACAAGGCTGATGTGCGGTGCAGTTGCTGGTGGACTCTCATTGGAAGGAATCGACGTGTCAAAAGAAACAATCATTCAGGGCAGTGTGACCCGCGGCGGCCAGCCGGTTGCGGGAGCGTATGTCCGTCTACTCGACGGTAGTGGGGAGTTCACCGCTGAAGTTCCCACGAGTGCGACCGGGCAGTTCCGATTCTTTGCGGCTCCGGGTTCGTGGACCTTGCGCACCCTGGCTCCCGGGGCAACCTTGGACCTCCAGGTTGTCGCCAGCCAAGGGCAGGTAGCTGAGGCAGATGTGGAGCTACCCGCGTAGTTCTCCATGGTAGTGCAGACGTAGCGCCGGACTCCCCGCCAGTCAGAGCACGATCTGGTACGAGCTGACTGGTGGGAGTGTGGCGTTGACTCAATAGATGAGTGCTTGGGTGTTCTCGCTCAGTGACTCCTCAACGAAGCTGGCCGCGCCGGCGATCACCGCACCCGAGATGAGCTCGCCTTGTCCGATTCCCCGCCGCCGCGCGCACTGGGTACACACTGTGAGACGCCCGCCCGCCAGGATTGCGTCCCGCAACTCACGTAGATCTGGCGCCCCATCGACCTCCGGTGTGGGTTCGCGCCCCGCTACGGCAAACCATGATGCATCCCCGGTGAGCCATACCGACACGTTGGCGCCGACGGCTATCGCCGTGGCAGCGACCGTGAATGCTTGTACGCATCGTTCCGCATCGGCCGGACTTGCTGTGCCAGAGGTTAGTTTCACTACCATGCGCTGCATATGACCTATCTTCGCAAACACTCTGCTGGCGGTAAACACCCTGAGGCTCGCGGTAATGACCGTTGGCTCGTGGTTAACGCCTCGCGGTCGAACCGAGAGCGGCGACCGCGGTGCTGTCAGGTAGGCTCAGCGCTGTGTTAGATGCGATCTTTACCGCCCTTATGGTTGTTGTTGTTGTAGCCAGTACTTGGTTCGCTGGCTACGTCTTGTACCGGCTGTTCAAGACCGGTCCGCGCTAGCGAGTTAGTGGATCAATGAGCAGTAACTCAGCACGTCTCCCCAGTGAGCTCCCAGAAGCGATCATCCCGATTTCGTGGCTGCTCGGAACGTGGGTTGGTGTGGGTCTGGGAACCTACCCCACGATTGAGGACTTCCGATTTGGGCAGGAAGTAACGTTCACCAATGACAGCCGACCATTTCTCACCTACTCCAGCACCTCGTGGATCATCGATGACGAGGGGAACCGGCTGCGTCCGGCTGCCAGTGAGTACGGTTTTTGGCGACCGCAACCAGACAACAAACTGGAAGTTCTCCTCGTTCACTCAACTGGCTACCTTGAGACATACCACGGGAGCGTCGAGGTGACCGGGATCGGTGATGCCACGATTACCGGTGCCCGCTGCGAGCTGAAGACCGACATCGTCGCTCGTAGTGAGAATGCCAAGGAGTACGACGGCGGGGTGCGCCTCTATGGACTCATCGAGGGTGATCTCGGATGGGCATTCGACATGTCCGCAGTCGGAGAACCGATGACGAACCACTTGTCGGCACGGCTGGCAAAGCTCGACTAGTGACCCGTGACGCACTGCGCGAGCAACTGCGCCGGGCTGGCTTGCGAGCAACGGCTGCGCGCCTGCTGGTGCTTGAACTGGTCCAAGAGTCTCGCCACCTCAATGTCGACGAGTTGACTCACGCGGCGTCAGAGGTCGGCGAATCTTTGGATTTATCGACGGCCTACCGCACTCTTGAGACATTAAACGATGTTGGACTCCTGACCCACGCCCATCTTGGGTCAGGTTCTCCGACGTATCACGCTGTAGATGCAGTCCCGCATATCCACCTTGTCTGCAGGCGCTGCGGAGGTGTCAGCTCCGTGAGTGCCGAGGGCGTCGAGCCCGCGATCGATAGTGTCGCAACTCAGACGGGGTTCCACGCCGATCTGGGCCACTTGGTACTGCACGGGATCTGTGGTGATTGCAGCGCAGACCCAGATCGCGTGGGTCGCTAGCCGTATCGATTTCAATAGTGCGGAACGTTCCAGAGCGCCGCGACGTTATCCGAGGTAGGCAGTAGGGCGCGGGGTTCGCTAAACGCGAGCTAGCTGAATCCGACGAGCAATAACTGACGAACGAGAACTAACGAACGAGAACTAACGAACGAGAACTAACGAACGAGAACTAACGAACGAGAACTAACGAACGAGAACTGACCAACACACACTGAAGAGATGAAACGGTGATCGGATTGCCAGCAAATACCTCGAAGTCGCGCGGTGCAGTTTTCCCTGCCGAGAGCGACACGGATCCCAACGTTGCCTGGCACTATGGCAACCCCCACTTAGAGCAACGGTGGCTGTCAGTCGCCGATGGTGCCACTGCGGTTGACCTATCCAACCGCGGCGTCGTCACCGTTACGGGCCCGGATCGCCTGTCGTGGCTCAACGATCTGGTCTCCCACAAAGTTGATCAGCTCTCGGTAGGAGAATCGCGACTCGCGCTAATTCTGGATCCCCACGGTCACGTCGAACACGAGCTGCATCTGGTGGATGACGGAGAAATAACCTGGATCACAGCGGAACCTGGGACTGGTCCAACGTTGGTCGCCTACCTGGATTCGATGCGATTCATGCGTCGAGTTGAGGTGACGGATATGTCGTCGCAGATAGCGGTCGTGTGGGTTTCTACGCGGGAGCAGGTCGCTGGCAAGGTCTCCTGGCTGCCGCCGGCGGAGTTCGCCGGAACCGGTGTGACGCCCGCTGGTGCGGATCGCGGGGGTGCGGCTGATCGCTACGTTCCCCAGCGGCCCGGAACCTTAGTTGGCTCCGAGGTGCTGGTCCCGCGAGATGATCTAGATACCTACCTGGACACATTCGATCAACTCGCTGGCACGTGGGCGTTAGAAGCGCTACGCGTCGCGGCGGGAATCCCACGGTTAGGTTGTGACACCGATCATCGGTCGCTGCCGCACGAACTCGGGTGGATCGGCCCTGGTGTGCACCTAGCGAAGGGTTGCTATCGCGGTCAGGAGACAGTTGCCCGCGTCCATAACCTTGGTCGGCCCCCACGTCGGATGGTCGTCCTGCATCTAGACGGCTCAGCAGAAGAGTTTCCGTCCCATGGGGATGACGTCCTCGTGGGCGAACGCGTTGTCGGATGGGTCGGCACCAGCGCGCGACACTTTGAGTTGGGCCCGGTCGCAACGGCTGTTATTAAGCGCGCTGTCGTTACGGACGCTGACTTCGTCGTCCGGTGTACGGACGGCTCGTTGGTGGCAGCGTCAGCTCAGGATGTTGTCTCTGCAGGGTGAGGTGGTGGTAAATCTCCGGCTGAACTTCTATCACTGACCGAAAATGTGCGCAACTGACGTTATCCTGGTCACAAATGCGGGCATCATCTTTATAAGCCAGTCAGCCAAGGCAAGAGCTAGCCAGCGAAACCGAGCTCGGGGGAGCGAACCATGACAGACGAAGACGTGAACAGCCCGCCAAACCGAGTCATTGACCTGACGACACTGCGGCTGGAGGAACTGAGAGTCTCCCGGCTGTCGCTAAAGGATGAAGAGAGGGAGCTCTCTTACGTCCGTCGCCTGTTACAGGGCCGGATCGACATTATTAAGGCCGAGCTAGCTCGCCGTGCTGGGCACGGCAACGACGTCCTCGCTAGTCTTCCGGCAATTCTCGCTGATTCTCCGCGTAGTTCCAAGGCATCCGCGCGCCATGTGAGTCTTGATGGGCCGGTCGGTAAACATCATGCGGCAATCGATGCTCAGCGGGCTGCCAATGCGCTATCCCAGGGCAACCTCTGCGATATGTCTGATCCGCACCTGCGGACCATGATGGATAGCTTCGTGAGGCATGAGAAGGCCGTCTCGTCCGCCCGACACCAGATTCATCAGACGATGGATGGGCTAAGTACCGAGCTGACTCGGCGCTACCGCGAGGGAACCGCGCAGGTTGACCACCTGCTTGCTGCTGCTCGCAGCAAGTAGCTCACTCATCTACAGAGAGTCATCTTCTTCGTCAATATTGTGGCTTTTTAATGATTTTAGACGTGACTTCGTGACGTTGTGCGGTAAGTCACCAGAATTTCCTTGATCGAATGTTTGCAATAGCAAGCACTCGGGGCACACTTAAGACATGTCACCAATCGATGTAGCCAGTCTCGGGGATTACATTCGCGAGCAGCGCGGCCAGGCCGAGATGTCACTACGACAGCTCGCTGAGCGTGCTGGGGTATCCAACCCATATCTGAGCCAGATCGAGCGGGGCGTGCGTAAACCCAGCGCGGAGATCTTGAGTCAAATCGCTAAGGGTTTACGCATATCGGCCGAGACGCTGTATGTCAGAGCCGGCATTCTGGAAGATCACCGCGGGGACGTCAACACGGCGGCCACACTGCTGGCGGATCAGACGATCACCGATCGTCAACGTCAGGTTCTTCTGGAAATCTACGCGGCTTTTCAAACTGAAAACGCCGTAACGCTGCCGGGGAACGTTTCCGGCTCTGATGGGGGACCGGTCTCGGCGAGTGATGGGGCGACCACAGTCGACCTGCAGCCCGCCAATCGTGACCACCAAGACGATGCATTCGCTTCCCGCGATGCGTAACTGAGAGGGATGAACACTATGGCAACCACCGCTAAAAAGACGACCGCAAGCACACCAGCCACGACCGGCAAGACGACAGCCGCTAAGACGACAGCTGCCGTAAAGCCTGCCGCAAAGAAGGCAAAAGCCAGGACGACCGCAGCTGCCAAGCCGGTGACGAAGAAAGCCGCCACCGTTCGCAAGACGGCTACAAAGAAGGCGACTGCGGCTAAAACCACCGCGACTAAGACGGTCAAGAGCCCAACCCGTAAAGCCGGTCAGGGCCGCAAACCAGTCGCAGTGACAGCTGCTCGCAAGGTCACGGTGCCAACTGTTGAGCTTCCCAACATTGGTGGCCTGCGCAACGGCGAACGCCCGAAGGTCGACACCCGCAAGGTTGAGATCCCGGCCGTCGAGCTTCCCAACGCATCTGAGGTCCGCGCCGAACTGGCCGATCGCCTGGAAGATGTCCAAGAGGCTGTTGTTGCAGCCCCAGCCCGCGCCCAGGAAGTCGTCATCGACCTCCGCGAGCGCTACTCGGCTCGCGCCGAGGATGTCCGCGAGAACCTGGAGGTTCGCTCTGCCGAACTTCGTAAGGTCATCGAAGACGCTGTCGTGACAGTGCGCGAGCGCATCCGCCTGTAACTGACACTGGCTTGATCCAAGGGCCTCGCTACCGCAACTGGTAGCGGGGCCCTTGCGCGTGCCGGTTGATCTGCACTGCCCGCGATGTATCCTTACCCCATGCTTGCTACCGCGATGTTTCTTGTCAGCCTGCTCATACTCGCTTTGGCTGTGTGGGCACTTATTGACTGTGCACTGCGCCCGGCGGCAGCATTTCCCGCGGTGGAACGCCAGACTAAACCAGCGTGGCTGATCTTCCTTGGACTCGCGACTGTCGTGATCCTCTTCTTCGGTGGCATCTCGCTGCTGGGGATGGCCGGTGTGGTCCTATGCGTGTACTACCTCGTTGACGTTCGCACCAAGGTCCTGGCCGTTACGCGCCGCTAGGCGCACTGTTGCGGGGGACTAACGTCCCTGGTTGGCCACCGCTGCTGCTGCTTCTTTGGCGGCGGCTGGATCGAGGTAGCGCCCGCCGCTGTTGATTGGCCGCATGTGCTCATCGAGCTCGTAGACCAGCGGGATACCGGTCGGAATATTTAGGGTGGCGATATCCGCGTCAGAAATTCCGTCTAGATGCTTCACCAATCCGCGCAATGAGTTCCCATGTGCTGTGACTAGGACGGTCTGGTTGGCTTGTAGATCGGGCACGATGGCGTCATACCAGTACGGCAGCATCCGGTCGATGACATCGGCCAGGCACTCGGTAGTCGGGACGAGTTCCGGGGGCAGTGCCGCGTAGCGCGAGTCGTTGTTCTGAGCGAACTCGCTATTGGGATCGATGGGCGGGGGTGCCGTGTCGAATGATCTGCGCCAAATCGCGAACTGCTCGTCGCCGTATTCGGCCAAGGTCTGCTTCTTATCTTTTCCCTGCAGCACGCCGTAGTGGCGTTCGTTTAGCCTCCAGGAACGATGGACCGGTATCCACTCACGTTCACATGCGGCCAAGGCAAGCTGTGAGGTGGTAATCGCCCGTTGGAGGACGGATGTGTGAAGGACGTCAGGGTGGAGCCCAGCCTTCGTCATCAACTCGCCACCCCTGGTGGCTTCGGCAGTCCCCTGCTCGGTCAGGGCAACGTCGACCCACCCGGTAAAGAGGTTCTTTGCATTCCACTTACTTTGACCATGTCGAAGCAGGATGAGGATACGAGGTTCGGCAGCAGACATACGTCCCATCTTGCCGTATGAGCTCCTGCGGGCTCTCCGGGTACCTATGCGACCGGCGGCGGCAACCCTCCGTCGAGAGGGGCAGCTAGGTGGCGAAAGGCCTCTAGGTTGCGTGTTGATTCGCCTCGATCCAGCCGCCACTTCCATTCTCGCCGGATCGCCGTTTCGAAGCCGAGCTCCAGCAGGTAGTCGAATGCGCCGTCGGAATTCTCCAGAATTGTCCCCATCAGCCGGTCAAGCTCAACTGGGCCGACCGCTGCTAACGAGATCTTAGCCACCAGGTAGATATCTCCCAGGTGGTCAATCGAGTAGCTAAGGCCGTACATCTTCTGGTTGCGGCGCAGAAGCCACCGAAAGACCCGTTCGTGGTTCTCATCAGGGTTGCGTACAACAAAGACATTAATCGACAGTGAGTACTCACCGATAACCAGTGACACGGTGGTGCGTAACCGGTGCTCGCCAGGGAGAACGGCAGTGAAAACGAGCTCATCGGTCTGGTCAAAGTCAATATTGTTGGCGACCAAATACTCGGAAAGTTCCCTGGCCGCGGTCACAGCCTGCGAGCTCGTCACGCGATACTCCCGATCGTTTGGTTAGTCCCTCCGTGAAGTCCCTCTTCGCGCCGGGATATCGCCTCACGATAGACCGCGAGCGTTGCCGCCGCCGTGGCTGTCCAGCTGAAGTCCTGGGCGTGGGGGCGTGCCCCGCGGGCCAGTCGTTCCAGGTGGTGATCGGCCGCGAGTAGGCCCCCGACAGCGTCATGCCAGGACGATGGTTCGTGGTCGCCCACGAGTAGGCCGGAGTTGTTGTGGCGGACGGCTGTCGCTAGACCGCCCACATCGGCAGCCACAACGGGAGTTCCGCACGCCTGGGCTTCGATTGCGACAAGTCCGAATGACTCGGAGTGGGAGGGAACAAGAACGACATCAGCTGCCCGGTACAAGTCAGCAAGGTCAGCGCGATTGGCTGGCGGGCGGAACCTCACCACATCCGAAACGCCGAGGTCTGCCGCGAGTTTGTGGAGCTCGTCAAGGCGCTCGGGTCCGGCCCCGGATGGCCCACCGCAGATCACCGAAATCAGCGAGTGTCGAAGGGTGGGGTCACGTTCGACCAGATCGGCGGTGAGACGGATGATGACATCGGGGGCCTTGAGCGGCTGAATCCGTCCGACGAAGAGCAAAACACGGGCATCCTGAGGTAGCCCAACTCGCGCGCGAGCTACCGTGGAATCGCCGGGCGAGAAGACTCCGAGGTCTACGCCGGGGTGGACCACGGCTGTTTGATGCGGGTCAGCCCCATACAGCCGGATCAGTTCCTGGGCTTCGGTGGTGGTGTTGGCAATGATTCGGTCGCTCGAATCCACCACTTGCTGTTCACCCATAACCCGCATTGACGGCTCGGGTGAGTCACCCTGGGCCAGGGATAGGTTCTTTACCTTGGCCATCGTGTGCATCGAGTGGATCAGGGGAACGTTCCACCGCTCGCTGGCAACGGACCCAACCTGGCCGGATAGCCAGTAGTGGGAGTGAACGACGTCGTACCAGCCATGTGGCCGACTGGCCTCAGTTCGCAGTACTCCGGCAGTCAGAGCACAAAGCTGCGCGGGTAAGTCATACTTCTCGACATGTTGCAGGGGACCAGCTGCTACGTGGTGGACAAGGACCCCGTCCGCTAGCTGAGTAGTCGGCTGTTGTGCGCGGTTGGTAGCGCGAGTGAAGATCTCGACACTCGTACCGGCTAGTGCGAGTCGCTTGGATAGTTCAACCACATAGACATTCATCCCGCCAGCATCGCCAGTACCAGGCTGGTCCAGTGGTGAGGTATGTACTGACAGCATCGCAACGCGTCGGGGTCTGTGCGGTCGCCGGAGTCCGGCAACTCTGAGCGAAGCTGGGACAGCGACCGAGGACGGATGGCCAGGAGTGATCATCGTTTTGCCCACCTGCTCCCGCCTATTCCACACGTCGAGTCCCTCGCCCGGCTGTATTACATTCCGGGTTGGATAACGCTTCCTATAGGTGTGGGTATTCCCTGGCGGCCGAACTACTACACGCCGTCACGCAGAAAAGTACCTACCGCCAGGCGATTGGAGGCTCGCAGGGCCCTATTCGATACCTGCGGTGCTGTAGGGCTCGCCTGTGACGATATGAACGACGCGCTTGCCGATCGTCACCGCATGGTCAGCGAAGCGTTCGTAGTACCGAGACACTAGAGTCACATCGATAGCCGCCTCAACGCCATGAGCCCAGTCATCGGAAAGCACCGCGTTAAATAGTTGGCGATGCAATGAGTCCATCTCGTCATCGATGATCGCCAAGGCTGCCGCACGGGTGGCATCTCGATCTGCCAGGACTTCGCCGGTGCGCTGGACGATCCGTTCGGCAACTTCACCCATATCGATGATGACCTGGCGTAGCTCAGCGGGGACGGCTGTCGCCGGGTACCGAAGCCGCGCTGCCTTGGCGACGTGGACTGCCAAGTCGCCCATTCGCTCGAGTGAGGCGGAGATTCGGAGTCCTGAGAGTAGGACGCGTAGTTCAGTGGCCACTGGAGCCTGCAGTGCGACGAGTTGAAGGACCTCATCCTCAAGGTCGTGTGCGAGAGCATCGATCTGGTCGTCGCCAGCGATCACTGACTCAGCCAGGGCGAGATCCGCGTCCAGTAGGGCATTGGTTGCTTTGATCATGGCGGCATTGACCAGAGTGGTCATTTGCACCAAGCCATCGTCGAATTGGTCGAGTTGCTCGTGGTAGACGCTTCGCATGATGGGTCAAGGATAGCTCGGATCGGCGTACATCGGAATTGTTCCCTGTTGAACGCCTGTCGGAATCCAAGTAAACGGGCGGTGACAAAGATGAATTTTAGGTGACGTGTTGCCGCGTAGTGACTGCTATTGGCGGGGCACACTCGACATCGGGCCGTATGATCGGAATCGTGGTCAGCGGTCTTGTGGGTTTCGTGGCCAGCGTGATGGTGGGCGGTATCGTCGGTGGAGTTATCGCCTGGATGTTTCTTCGGAGTCGACTAACCAGCGACCGCGGTGGTGATCCTGAGATCGATTCGGGCGAGTCAGAGTCTGTATCGAGACGAACTGAACTGCCTCTGGCTCTCCCCGAACTCCATCGCCTATTCGATGCGGTAGCGGGGGCTGTCATGTTGGTGAACTCGCGAACCGGATACGTCGTCGCCGCCTCAGATGAGGCTTTTACTTTGGGGCTTGTACAGGGCGATCGGGTCATTACCCCCCAAATCGGTTCGATGATTAGCGATGTGGACCGCGGCACACCCATCCGCGATGAGCTGGTTGAGGTCCGCCGACACCCGTTTGCCACGGGTCGGATCGACTTACAAACCCGGGTTGCGCCGCTGAACAGCACTGTTGCCATCGTGTTGGCAGAGGATGTGTCGAGTACTCGCCGGGTCGACGATGTGCGGCGAGACTTCGTGGTGAACGTCAGCCATGAGCTGAAGACTCCGGTAGGGGCGCTGTCACTGCTGTCAGAAGCTGTCATCGCAGCAGCAGATCAACCCGACGAGGTGCGCCACTTTGCCGATCGGATGCGGGTGGAGAGTGCTCGCCTGTCCCACCTCGTTGGCGATCTCGTGGACCTGTCTCGGTTACAAGGGGATGATCCGATGTTGCATGCCGGACCGGTTGATATTGATGCCGTCATTAGTGAAGCCGTCGATGCTACCCGAACGGCCGCATCCTCTAAGCGGATCGATATTCGGGTTGGCGGCAAATATGGACTGGCTGTCTACGGCGTGGAGAGTCAGCTGACTGCAGCGCTACGCAACCTGCTCACTAACGCGGTGAATTACAGCGGCGACAACACCAGCGTTGCGATCGGTAGTCGCGCGGTCGAGGACCTCGTTGAGATCACCGTGACGGATCAAGGTATCGGCATTTCCGAGGTCGAGATTGACCGAATTTTTGAGCGGTTCTACCGAGTCGATCAGGCGCGGACGCGGGCTACGGGTGGCACTGGTCTGGGGTTGTCTATTGTCAAAC
>JBLHZE010000048.1:0-10846 GCA_047631015.1 Actinomycetes bacterium | reverse complement strand
CGAAGCATTCGCAGTCTCGGGGCTGGCGATTCATCATCAGCCCCGAGACTCGTGTGCCCACATCTTTTTTAATCCATTCATGCGAACGATCACCAGAAGGCTGGAAATGTCGAAGATTCTTGAATTTGACGAAGCTGCTCGCCATTCGCTGGAGCGCGGAGTAGATGCGCTCGCGAATGCGGTTAAGGTCACCCTCGGTCCCAAGGGACGAAATGTCGTTATCGACAAGCAGTGGGGCTCACCCACGATCACCAACGATGGCGTGACCATTGCCCGCGAGGTAGAGCTTGAGGATCCGTACGAGAACCTCGGCGCGCAACTCGCGAAAGAGGTGGCGACGAAGACGAACGATGTGGCCGGTGACGGCACTACGACCGCGACGGTGCTCGCGCAGGCGATGGTCCATGAGGGAATCCGAGTTGTGACCGCCGGTGGCGAGCCAATGGAGATCAAGCAGGGGATCAATGCTGCGGTTCAGGCAGTGAACGAGCAACTGTTGGAGATTGCCCGCGAGGTCTCCGGGAAAGACGAGATCGCTCAGGTCGCCACTGTCTCCTCTCAAGACCCGATCATCGGTGGCCTGATCGCCGACGCATTCGACAAGGTGGGCAAAGACGGTGTCATCTCGGTCGAAGAGTCCAGCACCACGGCGATGGAGCTCGAGTTCACCGAGGGGATGCAGTTCGACAAGGGCTTCATCTCGCCGTACTTCGTCACTGATGCGGAGCGGATGGAAGCAATTCTCGATGATGCCTACGTCCTGCTCGTCCAGGGGAAGATCAGCGCAGTCGGCGATATCTTGCCACTGCTCGAGAAGGTTGCTAAGAACGGTAAGCCGCTGTTCATCATTGCCGAAGACGTCGAGGGCGAAGCTTTGTCGACCCTGGTCGTCAACCGGATTCGCGGCAACTTCGCGTCATGCGCCGTCAAGGCTCCGGCCTTCGGCGATCGACGGAAGGCAATCCTGGAGGATCTTGCAGTTCTCACCGGTGCGCAGGTAGTAGCGGCCGAGGTCGGCCTCAAGTTGGATCAGGTTGGCCTCGACGTGCTCGGAACCGCGCGCCACATTGTCGTTACTAAGGACACGACGACGGTTGTCGACGGTGGCGGATCGCACGAACTCGTGTCCGATCGAGTTGGGCAGATCCGCAGCGAAATCGAAAACAGTGATAGCGACTGGGACCGCGAGAAGCTCCAAGAGCGGCTTGCCAAACTCTCCGGCGGAGTCTGCGTCATCAAGGTCGGTGCGCATACCGAGGTCGAACTAAAAGAGAAAAAGCATCGGATCGAAGATGCGGTCTCGGCTACCCGTGCGGCGATCGAAGAAGGAATAGTCGCGGGCGGCGGGTCAGCATTGGTCCACGCATCGTCCGTGCTCGATGACAACCTGGGGCTTGATGGCGACCCGGCGACTGGCGTAGGTATCGTGCGTCGGTCCGTGTCCGAACCGCTGCGATGGATTGCCGAGAACGCTGGCGAGCCGGGCCAAGTTATCGTTGCGAAGGTTCGGGAGCTGGGTCCCGGATCCGGGTACAACGCGGCGACCGGCGAGTACGGCGACTTGATTGCTCAGGGCGTTATCGACCCCGTCAAGGTCACCCGCTCGGCGTTGGAGAATGCCGCCTCGATCGCGGGGATGTTGCTCACGACTGAAGCACTCGTCGTGGACAAGCCTGAAGAAGACGAGGATGAGGGGCACGGCCACTCCCACTGAGATCACGCTACGTAATCAGATTGGCCCGGCAGTCGCAGAACCGCCGGGCCAATCTGTATCCAACGAATCCAAGAGGCATCCTCTAACTGTGGAACTCCCCCAAGTCACAACTGCACTCATGACCCAAGGTGAACGCATGGCGTTCCATGGTCGCCCAGGCGACGGAATTGGTCCGCTGCGGACGGCCGTTGAGCTCTGTCGCGCTGCGGAGGATCAGGCCGGGGTGCATCGAGCAACCTGGCTCCTTGGTGTCTGCCACGCGAGCGTTGGCGAATACCAGTTTGCGATGCAAGAGCTAGTCCCTATCGGCGTTCTGGCAGATCATCGACAGGGAGCCAGCAAGTACGCGGTGTTGGCATCGGCCACGATGGGAAGCGTTTATCGCCAGCAAGCGTCTTATCAGCGGGCTAAACAGTGTGACGAGCGCGCACTGGCGGGATGTAACAACGAGACGCGATTCGATGCGCTCATTGGCCTAGCAGCCGATTCCGTGGGGGAAGGGGACGCAGATAGTGCGAATGAGCACTGGGAAGCCAGCCACGATGTCAGCGAGGATGAATGGCGTCAGGTTGTGCGTCTCGCGTGGGTCGAGGCCGAGATCTCGTTGATGAAAAAGGATCCAGCCCGGGCCGCTGCCGTCAGTTCAGCGGCCGCGCAGGTTTGCTCCCAGGCCAAGGCACCGAGGCACCGAGCGAAGAGTCTGCTGTTTGCGGGAGTTGCGTTTGCAGAACTTGGTGAGGTAGCGACTGCCGATAAGTTCTTAAGCGAATCGATTAAACTCAGCAAAGACGTCGAGGCATTTCCGCTACTAGCACCCGCGAGCGAAGCGCTTGCCCGGCTCGGGAAGGTCGAGCAGGGCGCACACTAGGCACATTAGCGATACCTGAAATACGTGGGCCAGCGAGAAAGTAGCGGCCCAGTGGGCAGCAGGGCGCGAGTCAACTCGCTAGTGAAGGAATCCCCAGCGGAACCCCAGTGCGACAGCTTGGGCACGATCCGCTGCCCCGACTTTCCGGAATAGTCTGCGGGCGTGAGTTTTAACCGTGTCTTCGGACAGGAACAGTTCCTTGCCGATCCCCGCGTTTGAAAGTCCGCGACTCATACCCTCGAGAACCTGTTGCTCTCGCTGGGTGAGGGCGGGAGGAGTACCACTTGGACGTAAGCGGGTGCGGCCGGGCATATCCATTCCGGTCGACAGGACAAGAGTCATGGTTGACGCGAGTTCCTCACGGGAAGCATCCTTGGCAATGTAGCCACGCGCTCCGCCGGTTACCGCTCGTGCGACACCGTCGGCATCCTCGCCCATCGTCAGCATTACCACGGCCGCATCAGGGTGGGAGGAAATCAGCCGCTTCGTGGCCTCTACGCCACCGATTCCAGGCATTCGCACGTCCATCAGAATGAGATCTGGGCGCTCTAGTGGATATCTGGCGAGGGCTTCTTCGCCACTACCGGCAGCAGTAACTCGCTCGACGCCGGGCAGGCCGGATAAGGCCCGCCTCACGGCTTCTCGTGCCATCGGCGCGTCATCACATACAAGTACCGTCGTCATAATTCCTCCACTGCCTTGGCGCCTCACGTCTGCATCGACCGACTCCGCTGCCTTGCACCTCACGTCTGTATCGACCTGCGAGAGAAGTCCTCCACTGTTCAGCCGACCTATCGATTGCATCGGCCATGTGGGGCAAGTTCTTTAGCCCGTTAGAGGCAGTTTCTTCGATCACTCTTGCAATACTCGTCTCCTTCGTGCGGACCTCCGAACGCTGACATCACATCGACTGTTGACAGCTGCTCGCGGCCGGCCACGATGGGTTGATTGATCTGAGCTTCCGATGTCGGCGCCTTAGGCTCGACGTGTAAGAATCTGCGGCGTGACCTCCGATGAGTTAGGTGCGACCAACCCCCAGCAGGTGCGGATCCCAGCATTAGCTCGAGGGTTACCGTCCACACAGATGATTCCGCCCTTTCTGGTGTGGGCATTTCTGTGTTTCATCGGTGCGGCGAGTCTTGCTTACGCCGTGATAACTAACTGGGATTCGCTCCTGGAGTCCGACCAGGTGATCAGTGAGTCACTGTTTGAGCTAGCCCGCGAACACAGTGTGGTGGCCGATCTTGCGCGGATCTGGCACACCCTCGGATCGCCGGGCGTGCTGACGCCGATTGTCATCGTTGTCGTGCTTGCGCTGTGTGCCTTACGTCATTGGGGGTTTGCCTTGCTCCTCGTCGTGACCTCAATCGGTGGGGTGTTGATCGCGGAGGTGGTCAAGCATGCAGTCGAGCGCCAGCGGCCGGACTGGAGCGACCCACTGCTCACCGAGAGTGGATTTTCGTTTCCATCCGGGCATGCGATGGCAGGCATTTACGCGTGGGCGGTCTTCGGAATTATCGCCCTCTACCTGATCCGTGGTCGCCCCGGAGCGATCCTTGGCTGGGCGTTGATCATCTTTGGGATTCTGATGGGTCCCAGTCGCATCTTCCTCGGAGTGCATTGGACATCCGATGTCGTTGCAGGGTGGCTTTTGGCGCTTGGGTGGGTACTGATCGTCAGTTCTGTGGCGATTTGGCTCTCGACCCGTCGACAGAGTCGCCGGCAGGCCGACTACCCTGTACCTACCAACGAGCTCGGAGGCTGGAATGACGGTCGGGTCGGAAGACATCGGAATGCAGGGCAGCTTTGACGAATCACGGGAATCGGCTCGTGACGCGAAGTTCGGTTACCTCGGTCTGACCTACGACGACGTGCTGCTGCTACCCAACGAATCTGACGTCATTCCTAGCGCCGTCGATACCTCAACGCGCCTGACGCGCAACATCACGTTGGCTGTTCCGCTCGTATCCAGCGCGATGGACACCGTGACCGAGGCCAGGATGGCTATTGCGATGGCTCGGTTCGGCGGTATGGGTGTGTTACATCGCAACCTGTCGATTGATGATCAGGCTGGCCAGGTTGATTTGGTGAAGCGGTCCGAGGCGGGAATGATTACAAATCCGGTGACCTGTAGCCCGGATAACAGTTTGGCCGAGGTCGACCGACTCTGTGGCAGATTCCGGATCTCCGGCGTTCCGGTGGTTGACGATTCCGGGGTGCTGATGGGGATCGTGACGAACCGCGATATGCGCTTTGAAGACGACCTGTCGCGAGTAGTCCGTGATGTCATGACCCCGATGCCGCTGGTGACCGCACCGGTCGGCACCGCGGGGGAAGACGCGCTCTCCCTCTTGCGTGAGAACAAGATCGAGAAGCTTCCGCTGGTAGATGACGCTGGTCGGTTGCGCGGCATGATCACAGTCAAGGATTATGTCAAACGCGATCTCTACCCACATGCCACGAAAGATGCCGACGGACGACTGATGGTCGGAGCAGCAGTTGGTGTCGGTGACGATTCCTACAAACGTGGCCGCGCGTTAGTTGAAGCAGGCGTCGATGTTGTCGTCGTCGATACCGCGCACGGGCACTCGCGGGCAGTGCTGGATATGGTCTCGCGTCTGAAGCGCGATACCGAGGTTGAGGTGATCGGTGGCAATATCGCGACCTACGAGGCAGCAAAGTCACTGATCGACGCGGGTGCCGACGGCATCAAAGTTGGTGTGGGTCCGGGTTCGATCTGTACGACGCGGATCGTCGCGGGGGTCGGTGTTCCGCAGGTCAGTGCCATCCACGAAGCATCGATGGCTGCTGCCCCCGCCGGAGTTCCGGTGATCGGAGACGGTGGACTTCAGTACTCCGGAGATATTGCCAAAGCCATCGTTGCTGGAGCTGACACGGTGATGGTGGGTTCGCTGCTTGCAGGGTGCGAAGAAGCACCCGGGGATGTCGTATTCGTGAATGGTAAGCAGTTCAAGCAGTACCGTGGCATGGGATCGTTAGCCGCAATGCAGAGCCGTGGCGATACCCGCTCCTTCTCGAAGGATCGCTACTTCCAAGATGATGTGTTGAGTGACGATAAACTGGTGCCGGAAGGTATTGAGGGGCAGGTGCCTTACCGCGGTCGGCTAGAGGTAGTAGCACACCAACTCATCGGGGGATTGCGCGCTGCGATGGGCTACGCGGGCTCAAGTAACATCGCAGATCTGCAATCGGACGGCCGATTCGTCAGGATTACCGCCGCGGGCCTAAAGGAAAGTCATCCCCACGACATTAAAATGACGGTCGAGGCTCCCAACTATCACGGTCGCTAGAGGCAAAGGAGTCGAAAGTCTATGAACATAGTTGAGATAGGCGAGGGTAAGCGCGGAAGGCGTGGCTACTCCTTCGATGACTTGGCGGTTGCTCCGAGCCGACGTACTCGCGACCCAGAAGACGTATCCCTTGCCTGGCAGATCGATGCTTACCAGTTCGCGCACCCCATCGTTGCCGCCCCGATGGATTCAGTTGTGTCGCCGAGCACAGTGAAGCAGTTTGCTGATGCTGGTGGACTTGCCGTTTTGAACTTTGAAGGTCTGTGGACACGCTACGAGGATCCGACCGCACTCTACGATGAGATTGCCACGATGGATTTGCGTGCCGCAAATGCCCGGCTCCAAGAGATCTATGCCGTACCGATTCGTCCCGAGTTAGTCCGTCGGCGGGTACAGGAACTCCGCGAAACGGGCGCAACAGTTGCTGGCGCACTGTCACCACACAAAACGTTGGAACTGTGGGAGGCAGTCGTCGACGCAGGTGTCGACATATTTGTTATTCGCGGCACGACCGTCAGCGCCGAACATGTTGCGGCGCACGGTGAGTCACTGAACCTCAAGCAGTTCATTCTCGAACTCGATGTCCCTGTCATCGTCGGTGGCTGTGCCACCTACCGCACGGCTCTGCACTTGATGCGGGCCGGCGCTGCTGGGGTGCTTGTCGGCTTCGGTGGTGGTGCGGCGCACACAACGCACGATGTGTTCGGTATTCGAGTACCGATGGCGTCGGCCGTGGCCGATGTTGCTGCTGCTCGCCGTGACTACATGGATGAGTCTGGCGGCCGCTATGTGCACGTGATTGCTGATGGTGCAATGGGCTCGAGTGGGGCGATCGTTAAGGCAATCGCTTGTGGGGCGGATGCCGTGATGGTGGGTTCTCCGTTGGCTCGGGCAATCGATGCGCCGGGTCGAGGTCGGCATTGGGGAATGGAGGCCGCTCACGCGGAACTGCCACGCGGCGAGGTTGTCGAACTCGGCGCTGTAGGTTCACTGGCCCAGGTTCTCAACGGCCCATCTCAGGTGAGCGACGGGACGATGAACCTTATTAGCGCTTTGCGCCGGGCAATGGCAACGTGTGGGTACAGCGACCTCAAGGAGTTTCAACGAGTCGAAGTCATCCTTAACTCATAAGGGAATTTGGGCGCGCGTAGGCTCCAAATATGGTGTCACCGGGTTCAGATGTTCTAGATCGCGCTTCGCGGGCGGGTGCGCTGTCCCGCCTGGCTGCGGCCGATGCCGAGAATCCGCTTGATGTCCTCGTCATTGGCGGCGGGGTCGTCGGCTGTGGAAGTGCCCTCGATGCGGCACAGCGCGGACTATCTGTGGGTCTCGTCGAAAAGCGGGATTTGGCGGCCGGAACCTCAAGTCGATCGAGTCGCCTAGCCCACGGCGGATTGCGCTACCTAGAGCAGCGCGAGTTCTCGCTTGTTCACGAGGCGCTCACCGAGCGTGGGTTACTCCTGGACCGGCTCGCACCCCACCTCGTCCGGCCAGTCCCGTTCCTCTATCCGGTGACACGCCGTGGCTGGGAGAAGCCCTACATCGGGTTCGGGATCACGGTCTATGACATGTTGAGCCGATTCGGTGCATACGGCGGAGCGATGCCCCGACCAAAGACCCTATCTGCCAAGGTTGTGAAGGGGATTGCCCCGGGTATTAATGAAGAGGCCGTAGTCGGCGCGGTGCGGTTCTACGATGCCCAAATCGATGATGCCCGGCACACGGTGGCGGTTGCTCGGACCGCAGCAGCTCATGGGGCCGCGATCTCGACTCAGACTGCAGTCATCGGCCTCTTGCGCGAGGATGGCCGGGTCGTGGGGGCGAAGGTCCGCGACGAACTCACCGGACGTGAATTCGAGACGCGAGCCCGCGTAGTCCTCGGCGCTGCAGGGGTCTGGACGGACCAGCTACTCGAGATGGCTGGTGCCGCCACTGGCCACGCAGTTCGACAAAGTAAGGGAATTCACCTAGTCGTTCCCCGTGAGGTCTTTCCATCAACAAGTGCGCTGATCGCTCGGACCCCGACGAGTGTGCTGTTCCTCATTCCGTGGGGCCAGTACTGGCTAATCGGGACCACAGACACTGACTACGCGGGCAGTAGGGAAGAGCCGCAGATTGACGAGGCAGATGTCGACTACATCCTCGCTGAAGCAAATAAGTGGCTAGCCAGGCCGCTAACCAAAGCGGATGTCATTGGGATCTATGCGGGCTTACGCCCGCTACTCAGTTCAGGTGTAGGTGCGGATGAAACGTCCACCCTTTCGCGGGAGCATGCGGTACTGCGTCCAGCGCCCGGGATGGTGCTGATTGCCGGTGGTAAATACACGACGTATCGCGTCATGGCCGTGGATGCCGTTGATGCGGCAGTCATCGCCCGTTCGGAGTTAGTGAGCGATCTCGTCCCTGCGAGCAGAACTGATGAGCTGCCCCTGGTGGGCGCCGGTGGGTATGCGGCGGCGTGGGCATCACGAGAACGAACTGCCAGAGAAAGTTCTCTCCCCTTATCTACTGTCGAGCATCTGCTGCGTCGGCATGGTGATCGCGTCACGACAGTGCTGGATTTGGTAGCGAATGATCCGACGCTCGCCGAACCGATGCATCCAGATGCGCCCTACTTAATGGCCGAGGCAGTCTTGGCTGTCACCCGTGAGGGAGCGCTGGGACTCGACGACGTGTTCGTGCGCCGGACCCGTTTAGCACTGGAGACCCGCGATGGTGGAGTCGACGTGGCCAGACGAGTAGCCGAGGTGATTGCGCCGTATGCCAACTGGACGAGTGCGGAGATCACGAGGCAGGTTGAGATTGTCAGCCAGCGCCGGGACGCGCTAACCCCCGTCCCAGGTGGTGGGCAGGACCAGCAGGAAGTCGTGGCTGAACCAGAAGATCCACTCGTAAATGAGGTAGAGGAATCGTTACGGAAAGAGGATGAAATCTTGCGCGAGGTTGCGACTGATGCAGGTGAGGTAATACTCTCGGGCCATGACGGCCCTTATCGAGCAAACCGGCACCATTGATCCTGACCTTGGCGGACTGGGCGAGGTGATTTCGCCCGATCGCCTGGCTATGCTGACCCGCCACCTAACCGTTGGTCATGATGCTGAGATGAAGCCAGTGGTTGCGCCCTTCAGCGGCGAGGTCTTCGCTCATATCCCTTTGTCTAGTGACGCGGCAGTCGATACCGCGTTCGCGATAGCACGCAAGGCGCAGACGCACTGGGCGGCGATACCCGTTGCGCAGCGCGCCAAAATCATGCTGCGTTTCCACGACCTTGTCCTTGATCGTCGTGAGGAGGGCCTAGACATCGTCCAGCTCGAGACGGGTAAGGCCCGAAACCACGCGGTAGAGGAGCTGCTCGATGTTGCACTTACCGCCAGGCACTATGCGCGCACTGCCGCGAAGCTACTGAAGCCGCGTAAACATGCGGGAGCATTCCCAGTGCTGACGTCCGCGGTGGAACTGCGTCACCCCCTAGGTGTCGTTGGGGTGATTTCTCCATGGAACTATCCGCTAACAATATCGGTGAGTGACGCGATCGCGGCTCTGTTGGCGGGTAACGCGGTGGTGTTGAAGCCAGACATACAAACCACCCTGACTGCGTTGTGGGCTATTGACCTGTTGTACGAGGCTGGGCTACCGGATGGCGTCTTTGGCGTTGTTGCCGGGGAGGGTCCGGTTGTTGGTCCGATGATCACGGAACGCGGTGACTTCATCATGTTTACCGGATCAACTGGAGTCGGTCGGCTGGTCGCAGCGCGATGTGGGGAACGACTCGTGGGCTGCTCGATGGAGCTCGGTGGGAAGAATGCCATGATTATTTGCGAGGATGCGAACATCAAGAAAGCAGCCGAGATTGCCGAACGCTCGAGCTTCTCCAACGCCGGTCAACTGTGTATCTCGATGGAGCGAATGTACGTCCAATCAAGCATTATGGACGAGTTCTTGGAGGCATTCCGCGAACGGCTCACTAAGGTTCGGTTGAAAGCCGAGATCGGCTGGGATTCCGATATGGGATCTCTGATCAGTCGCAACCAGTTTGACACAGTGAGTCGCCATGTCGACGATGCGATCGCGAAGGGCGCAACCGTGGTTTCTGGCGGGAAACCACGGCCAGATATTGGACCATTTTACTTTGAGCCAACAGTTCTCACGAATGTCTCCGAAGGTATGACCTGCTTTGCTGAGGAGACGTTTGGTCCGGTCGTCAGTATCTATTCGTTCGATACAGAGGCCGAGGCAATCGCGCTGGCGAATAAAACCAGCTACGGACTCAACGGCTCGGTCCTTACCCGTGACGAGCGCCGAGGCCGCGAGATTGCCTCGCAGCTTCACGCTGGAACTATCAATGTCAACGAGGGATACGCAACTGCCTGGTCGACATATGGCTCGCCCATGGGGGGCTGGGGTGAGTCAGGGCTAGGTTCGCGCCATGGCGCCGCAGGGATCACGAAGTACACGGAGGCGCAGACCATCGCGACCCAGCGTATTATGGGATACGGAACTCCGTCGTTCCTGACACACAAGCAATGGTCAGATGCACTGACGCTGTTTGTCCGAGGAATGAAGGCAGTCGGAAAAAAGTAGCGAATCGGCACGAACTCGCTTATGAGACGCAAATGAACTGGAGCTAGGTAATGAGTGACTACGACGTATTGATTGTCGGATCTGGTTTTGGGGGGTCAGTCTCCGCGTTGCGGCTCGTCGAAAAAGGCTACAAGGTAGGGGTCATCGAAGCTGGTCGTCGATTCGCCGATGACGAATTCGCAACGACCTCATGGCGGCTACGCAAGTTCGTTTTTGCACCAAAACTGGGGCTCGAGGGGATTCAACGGCTCCACTACCTGCCAGATGCCATCGTACTGTGTGGGGCAGGCGTTGGCGGAGGTTCACTGGTCTACGCAAACACCCTCTATGTGCCGCCTGAGGCGTTCTTTACGGGAGGAAGCTGGGCAGGGA
>JBLHZE010000047.1:0-10858 GCA_047631015.1 Actinomycetes bacterium | reverse complement strand
TCTGCGATTCAGAGGTTTACCGCCACCTTGACGAGACCGCGGGCTTGGTCGGCAAACTCGCCAGCGATGCGTTGACGGCCCAGGGCGTTGAACACCAGCTACAGACCGGTGGGAATCTGTTCAGTATCTTTTTCTCTGCTGATCCGGTGACGAACTTTGAACAGGCAAAAGCACAGGAAGTATTTCGTTACCCGCCGTTCTTCCATGCGATGCTCGACGCGGGAGTCTCGTTGCCACCCTCGGTTTATGAGTCATGGTTCGTGTCGGCGGCACACGACGAGGCAGCCCTTGACAGAATCGTCCTCGCGCTACCAGCGGCCGCGAAAGCTGCCGCGGCCGCACAGCCGTGATGTGTCATCCTGACAACGATGCTCTACATCCGCACGGACCCCTGCACGGCAACAAACCAGAAGACTGACCAAAGAGAAGGTTGTGTAACCAGCTGATGGCAGAAGAAACGATCGTCCACTTGATGCGCCACGGCGAGGTCTACAACCCTGAGGGAATCCTGTACGGGCGGCTACCTGGCTTTCATCTCTCGGACCTAGGCCAGCAGATGGCGGTTCAGGTCGCGAACACGATTAAGGATCGCGACATCGTCGCTGTGTGGGCATCACCATTGGAGCGCGCTCAGCAGACGGCAACGCCACTTGCGGAGGCGAAGGGATTAGAGATCCATACCGATGAGCGGATTATTGAGGCTACCAACGTCTTCGAAGGCAAAAAAGTCTCAATTGGCGACGGTGCCTTGCGAGAGCCGAAGTATTGGCGCTACCTCTACGACCCAATCAAGCCGTCATGGGGTGAGCCCTATAAGCAGTTAGCTGCTCGGATGGAATCGGCTGTGAAAGCAGCCCGGGAGGAGGCGCGCGGCCACGAAATCGTCCTCGTTAGCCACCAGCTACCCGTCTGGATCTCCAGACTGTCTTTTGAGGACCGCAGACTCTGGCATGATCCGCGTCATCGGCAGTGCGCTCTCGCATCGCTGACCTCGCTGGTCTTCGACGGCGATACTCTCACGGCCATCGTCTACACCGAACCCGCCGCAGACCTGGATGCCAAGGCCAGTAAGGGTGCCGGGGCCTGACATGTATGCGCCATCTTCGAGCAGCCACACCTCGACGGATCGCCAGGTAGGTCGGGTCGTTGGTGTTCTGTTTGCGGTGGCAACGCTCTTTTTTGTTACGGCCTGTGGAACAGCCGCTCAAGGTCAGTCGCAATCCCGATTCGTTGCGGGTGACGGGACCGTTACCTTGCTGCAGCCCGATGACCGCGACCCGGCCCCAGATGCAACGGGGGAGTTCCTCGACGGTCAACCGTTCGCGCTGCGTAACTACGCGGGGCAGGTGGTGGTCGTGAATGTCTGGGCCTCCTGGTGTGCACCATGCCGCGCCGAAGCGCCCGCCTTGAACCAGATTGCCCGTGAGACGGCCGACCAGGGTGTGCAGTTCATCGGCCTCGACACGCGAGACTCTCGGGCGGCCGCTGCGGCGTTCATCCGCCGATTCGAGGTGCCGTATCCAAGCGTGTGGGATCCCGATGCCACGATCCAGTTGGCCTTCCGCGACACGCTCCCACCGCAGGCAATTCCGTCGACATTATTCGTCGATAAGCAGGGCCGGGTGGCCGGGCGGGTACTTGGCGAAGTTGATCGCACCCAGCTCCGCGAGATTGTCACCGCGCTGGCAAACGAACCGAATGTCTCGTCGACATCGTCATCATGAATGCCCTGACATGGTCCCTTAGCACTATCTCCGAGACCGTCACTAGCGGGTCGCTCTTGCTGGCGATTCCACTGGCGATCGCCGCCGGGTTGCTCTCCTTCCTCTCGCCGTGCGTTCTGCCGCTGGTGCCGGGCTACCTGTCATTCATCACCGGGCTGACAGGAGCGGAGCTAGCAAACGAAGACGGGCAACTTGATGCCAAAGGTCGCTCGCGCATCATCCTGGGTTGCAGTCTGTTTGTGCTCGGATTCAGCGTCGTCTTCGTCGCCCTGGGTGCCGCTTTCGGAGCTGTTAGTGGGTGGCTACTCGAGTACCAAACGACGCTTCAGCGGGTGCTGGGAATTGTCGTGATTCTGATGGGGTTGATGTTCGCCGGGTGGATCCCAGGCTTACAGCGGGAATGGCGTATCCATCAAGCCCCGACGTACGGGCTATGGGGAGCGCCACTGCTCGGATTCCTTTTCGGTCTTGGCTGGACACCATGTATTGGACCGACGTTGGCCGCAGTCCTTGGACTAGCCGCCAACGAGGGTAGTGCCCTGCGTGGGGCCATGCTGAGTGTTGCCTACTGCATTGGCCTCGGCCTGCCGTTCCTGCTCGTTGGGCTAGCTTTTAGGCGTGCTGCTGGTGCTCTGGGTTGGGTCAGACGGCACTACCTGCTGATCATGCGAGTCGGGGGTGGCATGTTGGTCCTTGTGGGCGTACTTCTTGTGACCGGATTATGGGACGAACTCACTGTCCAGCTACGAGTCTGGGCTGGCGCTTTCGAGGTGGCGATCTAGATGAGCACAGGTGATCCAGGGACCCGGGAGAGTCAACGCCGTGATGACGAGTCGGCAACCGCCGATCTCAGCACAGCTCCAAAGAGTGACGTTCCCAGCTCTGCGGTCGGGCTCGGAGCCAGGGGATGGCTTCGCTGGATGTGGCGTCAGCTCACCAGTATGCGTACTGCGCTGTTGTTGCTGTTCCTGCTCGCTATCGGCAGTATTCCGGGCTCGATCCTCCCGCAGAAGTCGATTCAGCCAAGTGAAGTCACTCGCTACCTAGCCGACAATCCTGGGTTGGGTCAGTTCTTCGACTCGATCGGCTTCTTTAACGTCTTCTCGACGCCCTGGTACGTCGCCATCTATCTCCTGCTGCTGGTGTCACTTGTTGGCTGCATCGTCCCGCGTACGCGTTTGCATTGGAAAGCGATGCGATCACTCCCACCGAAGGCACCGTCGCGATTGAGTCGGCTTGCGGAATCCTCGTCCTGGGAGGTCGACTCAACCGCTCTGGCACCGCAGGATGTGCTGAATGAGACAGCGCAGGAGCTGCAGAGAAAACGCTGGCGGATACATGTCACGGACTTCGACGGCTCGACTGGCGCGGTGTCCGGCGAAAAGGGCTACCTGCGAGAAACCGGCAACCTAATTTTCCACATCGCAATCTTGGTGCTTCTGCTGGCCGTTGCCCTCGGCGGAATGTTCGGGTGGCGGGGCCAGGCGCTGGTTATTGAAGGGGAGAGCTTCTCCGACACGGTCACGCAATATGACAGCTTTAATGCGGGTCGCCTGGTCGATTCAGGCGACCTTCCGCCGTTTAGCTTCACTCTTAACTCGTTCACTGCCACTTTCCAAGAGGCGGGCGACCAGCAGGGAGCCCCACGTACCTTCGAGGCCGATGTCACCTACCGTGACAACCCGGAAGCAACCCCGGCGCAAAAGACAGTGCAGGTTAACGATCCGCTCATCGTGGACGGTGCGAAAGCCTTCCTCGTGGGACACGGGTACGCACCGGTCATCGAAGTCAAGGACCCCGACGGGCAGGTTATCTACGAGGCACCGACCGTCTTCCTGCAGACGGACGGAAACTTCACGTCGAACGGAGTTGTCAAGCTCCCCGATAACGACCCCCGACTCGGATTCCAGGCACTCTTCCTGCCAACGGCATCAGTCGACGAAGTCCTCGGACCGATCTCGACTTTCCCGGATCTACGTGATCCAGCTATTTTCCTTTCGGCGTGGGAAGGTGATCTTGGTCTTGATGACGGGATCCCGCAAAGTGTCTATCGGATGGATACCTCCAAGATGACGCAGCTCGGTATTAAGGCAATCGCGCCGGGAGAGAGCTGGGAGCTACCCGGCGGTCGGGGATCAGTCAGTCTCACAGGTGTGAAGCAGTACGCCGTGTTCGATGTTGCCTACGATCCGGCACGGTTCTACGCCCTGGGGGGATCGATATTCGCGATCTTGGGCCTGATGTTGTCCCTGTTCATTCCGCGCCGACGAGTGTTCGTCCGGGTCACTGGAAACGCCACTAGTACCCCAGCCGGCGATGGTCCTGGCACCCGGATCGAAGTCGCTGGGCTGTCCCGAACGGATGAGGCAGGGCTCAAACCGGCGGTCGAAGAGATCGCTGCAGTCGTGGCCCAGATCGTTCCGCCGGCTTCCGAGCCAGTAACTGATCAGACCAGTTCTCAGGGCGGACGCGATGCGTGATAGACAAGAGGAATACTGGCACTTTTCGAGTGGAAGGCTCACCGACAAATGAGCGTAAACGAATCGCTAGCGCAGATTAGTAACGGGCTTGTCTACAGCTCGATGGTGGTCTACGCCGGGTCGCTGGTCCTCTTTGCTTCCTCGTTTGCATCGAGTCGTCCACTGGATGAGGCCGACGCAGATGCCAGCGGAGCAAATGCCAAGACTAAGGCTGCTACGCCCGCTGGGGCCTCCTCCGCCGCAGCTGTAGCGAAGACGGGAAAAGCGCAGGCGAAGACCTCAGCCAGCAAAAGCAGCGCTAGTGCAGCTACGCCCGCCTCCTCGGCGGCCACGTCAGCTTCCTCGAGTGCCTCCGACCACGGGACGGGCGACGACCGCGAGCTTGCACCAGGGCGCAAGGCGGGCAATATAGCAATGTCGCTTATGTGGCTGGCCACATTGCTGCTCGCGGTGGGAGTCATGGCCAGGGGGTTCTCTGCTGGTCGGGTGCCGTGGGGAAATATGTACGAGTTCTCGATTTCCTCGGCCTTAGCTGTGGCCGTGGTGTTCCTGATTATCTCGTGGAAGCGCGATATCCGTTGGCTTGGGATGTTCGTCGTCGGCGCAGTCTTGTTGACGCTGGGTGCCGCCGTGACGATCCTGTATACGGATAGTGCGCAACTCGTTCCGGCATTGAAGTCTTTCTGGCTGGTGATCCATGTCCTAGCGGCGATCATCTGTGGTGGTGCGTTCACGGTTGGTGCTGGCTATACGGTTGCCTATCTGATTCGGGAGCGCGCTGAGAAGAAGGCTCTAGCGGCCGGGACGACCGTTGCCGGCTGGTTCTCTTCGAGAGTGCCGCAAGCCGATCGCCTTGACTCGATGGCCTACCGAATCAATGCGTTCGTCTTCCCGCTGTGGACCTTCGCTGTCATCGCCGGAGCGATTTGGGCGGAGAATGCCTGGGGTCGTTATTGGGGTTGGGACCCCAAGGAGACGTGGGCATTTATCACGTGGGTCATCTACGCCGGATACCTGCATGCGCGGGCTACCGCAGGTTGGCGGGGCCGCAAGGCAGCCGTTATCGGCCTACTAGGATTTACCGCTTTTCTGATTAACTACTTCGGCGTCAACTTCTTTGCCTCCGGCCTGCACTCCTACGCCGGGGTGAGCTAATACCTGCGTGGTCTCCCAAGGCAGGGTACCCAACGGCTACGAAGGCTTGTCGGGTTTGCGCCTGGAATCCCAGTCCAGCTTCGACAGGAAGTCGGGATCGTCGTCGGGGCCTTGGGGTGGCCAGCTTCCCCCTCCGCCCTTGTTATCGGAGCCACCCTCACGCGAGGCTGCAGTTGGGCGACCAAAGAAGAACCACAGCACGGCTCCGCCGATCCACAAAAAGATGATCATAAAGATCCACAGCCATTTAGGGAGTGAACGAATTTCGTCGCGCGGTGCCGTGATCGCGTCGATCAGTGCATAGATCGTTATCGCGACCGGGATCAGAATCAAAATCGCCCTTAACACACGTACAGCTTACGACGATCCGATCGCTAGCGACAACCGGCTAGCCCGTCAGGCCGAAGGGAAGTTCGCCCCCTTTAGCGCTACACACTGCGGGACGTACCCTAGACCTATGTCACAGCGCACGGGTGGACCTAATGGGTCAGCCGACGATAGCGACGCAAGAGAGAGCAGCGATTCAGCCGAGGATCTCGTCCACCAACAAAGAACTGGGCGCAGATCCCTCTTCGCAAAACATCCGTTCTTGGTTTATACAACCTTGCGTATCGGCATCCTGCTGGTTGTTGGTGCGGTCCTCTCCCTCCTCGGCGCGCGCGGGCTGATCCTCATTCTGCTGGCCTTCGTATTGTCCGCAGTCGTGTCCTATGTCCTGCTCTCGTCACAACGCGATGAGGTGGGCTCTCGGATGGGGGGATTCTTTGGGCGGCTCAATGAGCGAATCGAAGTGTCCACGCGCAGCGAAGATGACCTATTCGAGGATCAAGCCAGTGTGGTTCATGACGAGCAGAGCACGCCTCCCGCCGATACGGGGATCGATCCACCTGAGGCGCAAAACAACTCAGCCGGATAACGCGATTCCGAGCGTCACCAGTGATCCGTAGAGCAACTGGATGCGCCCAGTCCAGGCTAGGACGGGTATCAGCTCGGTGCCATTAGCTCCCCGCTTGACGAGCTGCCAGGGGATGAATGCGGCCGGAAGTGCGGCTAGGGCGATGAGAGAAACCGGCGGGAAATCATCGATAAACCCGATTCCACCTAGCCCGACGAGCGCCGTAATCGCGAACGGGAGGAATAGGCAGAAGCCGTAGAAGTCCCGGGTGTTGGCCTCACCCATGCGAACGGCTAGCGTCTGCTTTCCGGCACGGGTGTCTCCAGGGATATCTCGTAGATTGTTAATGACGAGCAGGGCACAGGCCAAGGCACCGACCGGAAAAGCAAAAAGAATTGCGATAAGGAGAATCTTTTCGGTTAAGACAAACGTCGTCCCAACGACGGCGACGAGCCCGAAGAAGACAAAAACAAAGAGTTCCCCAAGTCCCGCGTAGCCATAGGGGCGGGGTCCGCCGGTATAGAACCAAGCAGCGGCCACGGCAAGGGCGCCGACGATCAGCAGCCACCAGGCCTGGGTGAGCAGCACCAAAAGCAGCCCGGAGACGACTGCCACACCGAACGCTATGAATGCCGCCCGTTTCACATCTGCTGCGCCAGCCAGCCCCTGACCCACCAGTCGGATAGGTCCGACTCGCTCGGTATCAGTTCCGCGGATTCCATCGGAGTAGTCGTTGGCGTAGTTGACGCCGATCTGCAGTGCGAGGGAAACGATCAGCGCGAGGAAGGTGCGCAGCGCAAATGCGGATGCTCCGATCTCAACCCCGCTGAATGATGCAACGGCCGCGCCAACGGCTACCGGGACGATAGCTGCCGGGAGAGTACGGGGTCGTGCACCCAAAACCCACTGATGGCGGGTGGTCGGTTTCGTGGTCATTGGCGGGACCCGGCAGACTCGCGCAGTGCGGCCCGATCGACTTTGCCGGTGGGCAGGGTGGGCAAATCGTCCAGGATGGTGACGGTGCGGGGGCGTGCTTCGGCACTGAGCGCACTCGCAGCGCGTTCGATGACGGACCTCGTGAGTTGCTCAGGTGTCAGGTCGTTCACCGTGCTCGCAACGATGAACGCGGTGATCCTCGATCCCCACTGGCTATCGGCACTAGCGACGACGGCGGCTTGCGCAACCAACGGATGGTCTACCACGGCAGCTTCAACGGCCGCTACCGACACGTTGACTCCGCCAACGTGCACGACATCGTCGATGCGACCCGCCACGACGAGTCTGCCCTGGTCGTCAATGCGCCCGAGGTCGCTCGTGCGGTGCAGACCATGACGGAAGCTCGCCTCGGTGAGGTCAGGCCGCAGCCGGTAACCGCGGGCAATAGACGGGCTACCTAGCTCGATCGTGCCGATTCCGTCATTATTCGGATTGGCAATCCGGACCGATACTCCCGGGAGTGGCGTGCCGTCGTATACACAGCCGCCGCAGGTTTCGGTCATTCCGTAGGTCGTGGTGATGTTTGCGCCCAGGGCTCGAGCATGAGCAATCAGTCCAGGCGCAGCAGCAGCGCCACCGATGAGGATCGAGTCATACGCGCTGAGGCAGTCGCCCGCTGCCGGACCAAGCTCGACGATGCGAGCTAGTTGCGTTGGGACCAGAGCCGTGCGTAACTTCGCGCCGTCGATCTCGCATAGTGATCGAGCGGCCCGAGTCGCGTTAGCAAACTCGTCGGCCGAGAAGTGTCCAGCGCCGCCGACGCTGTCCAACGTCACGGGTGGGACACCGGAAAGGTAGGCGCGGACTAAAACGAGTAGGCCAGCAACGTGGTGAGCCGGCAGTGCCATCACCCATCGTCCCGGCCCTGCGAGTCTGGAATCCGTGGCCCGTGCGCTAGCAATCAGGGCGGAGCCTGACAGCAGTACGCCGCGCGGTTCACCCATCGACCCCGAGGTGGTGACCACAAAAGCGACATCATTGTCTTCCAAAGGCACGGATGGATCATCGGGACGGACTGCTGCCAGAATCCGTTCGACGTACTCCGGGGGCCCCACCGGAAGGGGTGCGATCGCGGGACCTTCACCGTTCAGGGCAGTCGGTAGCTCACTCGCCAGCGTCAGCACCCCATCTGGGCCGGGCTCAACAGTCAACCGGGTCAACTCACGTGTAGTCATCGGGCGTTAGCCTAGGTGACATGGA
This sequence comes from Actinomycetes bacterium, assembly GCA_047631015.1. Classification (GTDB taxonomy): domain Bacteria; phylum Actinomycetota; class Actinomycetes; order S36-B12; family UBA10799; genus UBA10799. Next base: position 2,408 of record JBLHZE010000047.1, on the reverse strand, counting down.
TTCCCGTACTCGATACCCACTGCCACCGGTTGTCACTGAGGACAGCCCGGCGTCTCATGACCCCTCCTACTCCTCAATCGAACCTGGCGCGGTTTGGCAAGCCCACGGCGACTACCGGGATATCAAATACGAGGTGTCGACCGGTGATGCCGTCGGCATCGCCAAGATCACTATTAACCGCCCGCAGAAGCGCAATGCGTTTCGCCCACAAACGCTTTTCGAGCTGACGAATGCCTTCAACGTGGCTCGTGACGATGACAAGATCGGTGTCATTGTGTTGACCGGCCAAGGTGACTGGGCGTTCTGCTCCGGTGGCGACCAAGTTGTTCGAGGTAACGACGGCTACATCGGTGACGATGCAGTCGCGAAGAAGGGGATTGGTCGGTTGAACGTGCTGGATCTGCAGGTGCAGATCCGCCGTACCCCGAAGCCCGTCGTCGCAATGATTGCCGGATACGCGGTCGGCGGTGGACATGTGCTGCACATCGTTTGCGATCTCACGATTGCCGCAGACAACGCGCGTTTCGGCCAGACCGGGCCGAAGGTCGGCTCCTTCGATGGTGGTTACGGATCCGGATTGCTGGCGGCCCAAATCGGCCAAAAGCGGTCGCGCGAGATTTGGATGCTCTGCCGCCAATACGGTGCCGAACAGGCATACGATTGGGGCCTAGTTAACGAAGTCGTCCCGCTTCCCGAGCTCGAAATCGCCACGGTAGATGCCTGTAAGGAAATGCTGGCGCACTCGCCATTGGCCCTTCGCATGCTGAAGGCATCCCACAATGCTGCCGACGATGGTCTCGCTGGTGTCCAACAGCTCGCCGGGGATGCGACCTTGCTGTTCTATATGACGGAGGAAGCCCAAGAAGGTCGCGATGCCTACAAAGAGAAGCGCGCACCGGACTTTGCGCAGTTCCCCAAGCGGCCGTGACGGACCCGCGGCTCGCCGCGGTCCTCGCGAACTGCACCCCGTTTGCGATTCCGTTGGTTACGAACTTTCGCGGGATCACCCACCGCGAAGGTGTACTTATTGTCGGACCAAGCGGGACTGGTGAGTTTGCGCCGTTCCTTGAGTACGACGACGCGACGGCAGCGCGCTGGTTGGCGAGCGCGATTGAGGCTGCCTGGGGCCATTGGCCGCAAGCTCGCCGCAGCGAGGTGCCGGTGAACGCGATCATCCCGGCGGTCGCTGCAGACCAGGCGGCTGCGATGACCGAGCAGGCGCTTCGTGAGTATGGTTCGACGACGGTCAAGGTCAAAGTTGCTGCGCCGGGCCAGACACTGGCCGATGACCTCGCCCGAGTCGAGGCCGTCCGTCGCGCCCAGCGTGCCCACCCACATCGCGGGATTAGCGAGTTCCAGATTCGGATCGACGTCAACGGCGTCTGGGGCGTCACCGAAGCCGTCACCGCAATCCGGGAACTCAATGTTGTTGCCGGTGGATTGGAGTACGTCGAACAACCCTGTGCAACGTTGGACGAGCTCGCCCAGGTACGAGCCCGAGTTGAGGTTCCGATCGCGGCTGACGAGTCGATCCGCACAGCGGCGGACCCGAAGCGTGCTGTCACTAGTGGCGCGGTGGACATCATCGTGATCAAGGTCCCCCCACTGGGCGGAGTCAATCGCGCGCTAGAGATCTGCGACCAGGCGGCCGTGCCGGTTGTTGTCTCGGGAGCAATGGACTCCTCGGTTGGACTAGCGAGCGGGATCGCGCTGGCCGCTGCGCTGCCGGATCTGCCCTATGCCTGCGGGCTGGGGACCGGGGCGCTTCTTGTGGCGGACGTGGTCGACGATCCGATGGTTCCGAGCAACGGAATGCTGACGGTCGGTCGCATTGAGCCTGACCCCGATGCCCTCGCCGCCGCCGCGGATAGGATGGATGCTGAGCGCAGTCAATGGTGGCGGGACCGCCTTGAGCGGGCATGGAACTCCGGTGGGCAGGATCTCGCGGGATCGCTGATCAAGGCATGATCCGTGAGAGTGAGTTCCGGTCGTGTCAGGTGAGCAGCGCTCTGTGAACGCGAAGATTCCCGCAAATCACGCAAGGATGCCAGCGTGAATGAGTCGACGGCATTGGCCCGCACCGTCGTGTTGAGGTTGCTAGCGGCCGGAGTCCGAGACGTTGTCCTCGCGCCCGGGTCCCGCTCGGCGCCGCTTGCTCTCGCACTTGCCGAGGCAGAGCGGCGGCACCGGATTCGGTTGCATGTGCGCGTTGACGAGCGCAGCGCAGGCTTCCTAGCATTGGGTCTAGCGAAGATCTCCCGCCGCCCGGTTCCGGTTGTCTGCACGAGCGGAAGCGCGGTGGCCAACCTCGCGCCGGCCGTCGTTGAAGCGGCCTACGCAGGTGTCGCACTGGTTGCGATTACTGCCGATCGTCCCCCTGAACTCCGCGGAGTTGGCTCGAATCAGAC
>JBLHZE010000046.1:0-10860 GCA_047631015.1 Actinomycetes bacterium | reverse complement strand
ATACCGCCCTAGGCCTAGAGCCGCCCCGCTACTGCCCCGACTGTCGACGCCGGATGGTCGTACAGATCGTTCCGGCTGGCTGGCGTGCTCGCTGCGTCAAACACGGCGATGTCACTGGCTAGTCCGCGGTCTATTCCACACTGCGAAGTGCCACAACGATGTCCTACTCGATGACAGCGATGACGTCGTCTTCATCTATCGCGTCGCCTTCATTGACCTTCAGCTCGCTGACGACGCCGTCCTGTTCCACAATGACCGGAATCTCCATTTTCATCGATTCCAGGATTACCAGAGTGTCACCATCAGTGACGGTGTCCCCAGGTTTGACTAGGATCTTCCAGACATTCGCCGACATCTCTGCTCGTACTTCAGCCATCAGAACCTCCGGGGGTGCGTTTCATGCAGGTAGATTTCGTGTGGGCGAGTCTATTGCGAATAGGCGTGGTCGGCCAATTAGCGGTCCGATTGAGAAACTACACCGAAGAGTGCTCTGACCTAGCTACGAACGCATCCGATTGATCAGACCAGTGTCGTAGTCACCGGTCGCAAACTCTTCGTTATCCAGCAACTCGATGAAAAATGGCAGGTTATTCTTTGGCCCAACAAGAGTGAAGTCACTTACCGCCTGGCGGGCCAGCGATAGTGCCTGTGAACGTGAATCACTATGAACGATCAGCTTGGCGAGCAACGGATCGTAAAACGGCGTGACCACGTTTCCTTGTACGTAGCCGGAGTCAATCCGGATACCCTCACCACGAGGCTCACGCCATTCCGCGATGGTCCCCGGACCCGGCAGGAACCGTTTGGGATCCTCGGCGTAGATGCGTAACTCGATGGCGTGGCCGGTGGCTACTGGCAGCTGCAGCGGATCAAAGCTCACGTCCTCTCCGGAAGCAATCCGCAACTGCTCGGCGACCAGGTCGATTCCGGTCACCATCTCCGTCACCGGATGCTCAACTTGCAGTCGGGTGTTCATCTCCAGAAACCACGACTCCCCCGTATCGAGGTCAAAGAGCATTTCAACTGTCCCGGCATTGCGATAGTCGACAGCTTCGCCAGCCTGCACGGCAGCCGACAGGAGTTGCGCCCGGGTTGCCGCATCGATCGCCGGCGACGGTGACTCCTCAGCTACCTTCTGGTGGCGCCGCTGGACTGAACAGTCTCGTTCTCCCAATGCAACGACCGTTCCATCGGCAAGCCCCAGAATCTGCACCTCGATGTGGCGAGCTCGCGGCACAAACTTCTCAAGCAGAATCGAGGGATCTGAGAAGAATCGCTGCGCCCTAGTTCTGGCCGTCTCGTAGGCGGTCGCAAGTTCATCGTCGTCGTAGGCTGCCGACATTCCAATTCCGCCCCCGCCGGCCGCGGCTTTGACCATCACCGGGTAGCCAATCTCATGAGCGGCGATCACTGCTGCAGCCACATCAGGAACGGGGTCAGCGGTTCCAGGGGCAACCGGAACTCCGGCAGCCTGCATCCGGTTCCGAGCCGCGATCTTGTCGCCCATCTCTCTCATCGCGGTCGGGCTTGGCCCAACCCACACCACCCCAGCGTCAATTACACGTTGGGCGAAGTCCGCATTCTCGGAGAGGAACCCATAGCCAGGGTGAACAGCTTGGGCCCCCGTGGCTTTCACCGCAGCCAGCACGGAGTCACCATTGAGATAAGAGTCCGCTGGCGCCGCGCCGCCGATATTCACTGCCTCGGCAGCCTCACTGACGAACGGTAGGTCCGCATCGGCATCGGAGTAGACCGCGATAGTGCGGATGCCCAGTTCGTTGGCACTACGGATGATTCGGCGGGCGATCTCGCCCCTGTTCGCAACGAGAAGAGATTCCATCACGATGCGCGACTCTACCGACGCGATCCGCTGTCGTTGTACGCGGTGCTCTTGTACGACCCGGTCGGGGACAGAATGGGGATTGGCTCGGGCCAGGACTGCGGACAACACTCCTCAGCGCGAATACGTGGAACAGCAGCCACATTCGGCCGAAAGGCCCTAATGTGTGATGTGTGACTGACGGCGAAGGCAGAGACCACCTACGTCTTGCGTCAAGTCGGCCATTTGTCGTCGTTGACGGCCCGCAGTACTCCGATCCAATCGATGAACCACTTGCCGAAGGCACGCCACGGCCCGCACTGACCTCCATCGCGGTCCGAGTCGATGGTGACCGTTTGGAGGCCACAGCAACCCTCGCGCTCAATGGGCGCGTCATTAATGGCCAATGCATTGGGGATGCCAGTGACCGAACGGCAATCGTGGCATCTGCAACCCTCGGGGCCCTCTCTGGACTTCTGGACGGCTCGGCAGTCGTTCAGCGCGCACTTATCGTCGATGTGGCCGGCATTGAGGCGGCAGTGACAATCTTGCGACTTGAGGTTGACGGCACCCACGAACTGCTCGTCGGTAGTGCGCTAGTCCGGGCTGATTCCGAGGACGCCACAGCGCGCTCCGTCCTATCAGCTCTGAACCGCCGAATCTCGCCATAGGACGGCTGTGGGATCATCTCCCTATAGCGCTGCTCGGAACTGAGCTGGCGATACCTATTAGCAGCGCCCTGAGTGGCTAACCGTAAGGAGAATCATGAGCAAGCGAGGTCGTAAACGCCGCGCCCGCAAGAAGAACAATGCGAACCATGGCAACCGTCCAAACGCCTAACCAATGAACCGAGACGTCGCACGGTCTGAGCTACTCGGACGACCGATTCGAGTCCGCTTGGTTTTGTGAACGACTGCCCCCGCAGGACTCCGCACGTAGGGTCGCGATCATTGAAATGATGCGGCCTCGCAGGTCCTGTGGGGCATGTTCGCATCCACATGCTCGCGAGACAGCATCCTTGATTTTCTTCTCGCCGCTAAACAGCTGCTCACACGGTGGGCATTTCTGAACGTGCGCCTTAATCCGGGCACAGTCTCCGGGGTCGAGCTCCCCGTCCAAGTAGTCCCAAAGGTGGTTCTTAGCCTCGGTACATGGGCCTTCGGTACACTCTGCTGCATCTGTGGCGCTGTCGCCCACGACCGCATTTCGAGAACTGCCATCATGCGCGATACGGCCAGTCTCTTGACCCGTTTCGCTCGTCATGACGCACCTCCAGGTACGTCCGCGGGTGCCACGAAGCCGCGCTCGCGCGCATACTCGCTCAGCTGGTCACGCAGTAGCCGACGACCGCGGTGCAGACGCGACATAACGGTCCCTACCGGGGTATTCATGATCTCGGCGATCTCTTTGTACGCAAAACCCTCGACATCGGCGTAGTACACCGCCAACCGAAAATCGTCGGGTAGTGCAGCCATCGCCTCCTTAATGTCACCATCAGGTAGCTGGTCGAGTGCCTCTGCTTCAGCCGAACGTAAGCCGGTCGAGGTGTGCGATTCCGCCTTCGCCATCTGCCAATCTTCGACATCGTCAGCTGATGACTGCGCTGGCTGCCGCTGCTTCTTGCGATAACCATTGATGTAGTTGTTGGTCTGAATGCGAAACATCCAGGCTTTGAAGTTGGTGCCCGGCTTGTACTGGTGGAAGGCTTTAAAGGCCCGCTCCACAGTCTCCTGGACCAGGTCTGAGGCATCGTCTGGATTTCGAGTAAGTCGCATCGCTCCGGCGTAGAGCGGATCAAGAAGCGGAAGCGCTTCTGATTCGAAACGCACGGCCCGCTGCTCAGGTGTCTCCGCCTCGAGGTCAACCATCTCGAGCTCCGCGGGTTCCATGATGAACGAGGGTACCGCCGACACTGATCCGATGGACCCTGGGGCGAACTCAGTAGTTACGAGCATGGTGGGTCAACGCCTTGATTTCGGTTCCTATTCCAACGGCGCTCTCACGTACGTGTCAATAATTTGCGCAAAGAGCTAAGGAGGTTCCCGGGAGGAAGTAGACAAGGGTCACGCGGCCTGGCCGGCCGAGGTTAATGCTAGCTCGTAGTTGATGGGGCTGGTCTCCCCAATCGTGGAGTATCTGCGGGTGTGGTTCTGGTAGGTGATGAACTCGGCGATTCCGCGGGAAAGTTCGTCGAGACTGGCGAAGTGAGTCAGCCGATTACGTATTCAGCTAACTCACTGCCAGCCCACGCTTTCACGGCCAGTACATTCCTCCGATTGGCGAAATTACAGTTGTGCTTGCAACATCAGCTCCGGCATCTGCGCGAGCTTTAGCAATATCTTCTCTTTCCCCGAAAGTTTTGATCAACGACACGTCTTGCAATTCCATCAGAACGAAAACTTGGCTTTCTTCAGGATTGGTTCCGGCCCAAAGCATTCTTCCGCCTACTTCTTCCATTTCATGTGCCAGGGTTTTGGCCATTTCCGTCCATCGAACAAAACCTTTTGAAATATTTATGGTCGTCAATACCGTCGGCATCGGGACACCCTCTCTTATCGATTGATCTATTTAGGTTGATCTGACTAGTCGCTGCCCTCCAATGCCAAAGCAGTGCCCGACCTCATGGGCCACGGAGATTCTGCTACCTACCGCTATCTCTGGAGCGCACCTACCGTTGCATTGATGAACTCACGTTCAGCATTCTCGCTAACAAATGCATTGCACGCGCGCACCCGACGAGAATCGAAATCCGGCGATACCAGCAGGCGCGCAGCAGTGTTCTCCGTTTGGGAGCCGAGCTGATAGTCAGCCGGTACCTCAACCCTGAAGCCAACCTCGCTACACACATAATCCTGCGGATTCGTGACGAAGCGGACGGTATGGGCATCAAAAGGATAGATCCCGTCCTGCGAGAACCTCTTTGTCCAGAAGTCGACCCACGGTGCAGCCTGTTCCGCGAAGTACGTGCCCGGGTTGCCAGTAAGCCCAGCAATCGTTTTCGCTGGGACGCTCGCCGATGTGGAGACCTCAAAGGTCATAAACGTGACGGGGATATTCGTCTGCTCGAGGACGACTCGCGCCGCGCGCACGTCCATCCCGAAGTTGAGGTCGCTGACGGCTACCCCATTTATCTCCATTGGAGTAGCTGGTTGTGCACCCATCAGCGCAACGATGCCGCCAATCCGGGCCGCCGCCTCAGGATTGGTGAGCTGAAGGCACGCCACTGACGTGAGCGGCCCAATCCCCAGGATGAGGAGATCGTCATGAGCCATCGCTTGTTTGGCGAGGTACTCCACTCCTTCGGCTTGACACTCCGCGACGACCTCCGTTCCGGCAAACGTCACCGGCGGATCTGACAGCCCGCGCCTCGCCCCCTCCTCAATCGCCGCGTCATTCCCGGATTCACCCAGAAACGCGGGCGTGGACCAGACGGTCTGCGGCGGGGCAATCGTATTGCCGAACGTCGTGACGATTCCCTGCACGTCAATCGACTCCGACGAATCAGCGAGCGCCAAGGCCATCGCATCGGCAACGTCAACTGGGCCTTCTCGCCAACCGCCGACCAGTCCAAGCCCAAAATCCGATACCAGCACTGTGGGGCGCGCTTCAATGCCGCCACTACTCGTCAACGAGCAACTAGAGATCCCGATCATTCCCGCGATCGCGAGAATTCCGGCGACCGGGACCAGACTCTTCTTCATACTGGGCAACCACTCAACTTCCATCTGGGGACTTCCATCTGGCACAACGCCCAAGTCTACGTTGACACTGAGAATAAGTCGCCAGGCTCAGCCGGGAGCGGATCGATCAGTTCCGGCGAGTTGTTTGCTACCCGATTCACCGCTGTGGACACCGGATATGCCTGCAAATAGTCCGGAGATGCCGATACCAGCAGCTCTGGGGAGGGATCGGCAACCTCCGCCGAGAGCCATTTTGGGATGTGCTCAGCCGGGACCAGAAGCGGCATCCGATCATGGATTCGGCCGAGCTGGTCGGTTGCCGACATCGTGAGAATCGTGCAGGTCCAGCGAAATGCCTCAGGGTCCTCGGGGTCAGAAATATTGGGATCGCGCCAGATGTCATACAAACCGGCCATTGCCATCAAACCGCCGTCGCTGGGGTGAATGTAGTAGGGCTGCTTTCGGGGCCTCCCGGCTTTGCTTAGTGGAGCATCGGGCGAGGCGTACCACTCGTAGTAGCCATTCGCAGGCAGCAAGGTACGCCGCTTTGCCCACGCCCGACGAAACGACGGCTTCTGCGACGCGGTCTCAAGCCTGGCATTGATCAGCCGACTTCCGATCTTGGCATCTTTGGCCCAGGAAGGAATCAGCCCCCACTTCACAATGCGCAACTGTCGTTCGTCGTGGCGATCCATCACGGCATATACCGGCTTAGTCGGGGCAACGTTGTAATCCGGTTCCAGCACCTTGTTCGACACCGGAGTAGCGGCAAACTCGCCAGAGATCACCGAACGATCAGCAACCGCAACATAACGCCCACACATACCCTTATTCTGACCGATCACCAATACCGAGCTAACGGCCGGATGGCCTATCCAACTGGGTGTACCCAACGCGCCACCGGCCCTAACCTCGGTAAGCTCGCCATCCATATGGCACCGAACCAGTGGGCGGCCCCCCACACCACCCGTCCCGTCGTCGGCACCGTCACCGTGCCTGGCTCCAAGTCGATTAACAACCGAGCTCTCATTCTGGCGGCACTTTCGCAACGACCCAGCGTTTTGAGCAATGTGCTCACCGCCCGTGACTCGCTACTGATGATCGACGGATTGCGCGCCCTAGGGGTCGCAATCGATTACCTGGACACCACCACCGTGCGGGTCACGCCGGGGCCACTTTCGGGACCCGTCGCCGTGGATTGCGGGCTATCGGGGACCATGATGCGCTTCATCCCACCCCTGGCAACCCTGGCCATCGGAGACGTGGCATTCGACGGTGACCTCGCGGCCCGCAAGCGGCCGATGGAGCCCATGGTCACCGCACTGAGGAAGCTGGGCGCACCCGTCAGCGATGGCGGAGGGCGATCGCTGCCATTCACAATTCACGCCACCGGCCATATGGCAGGCGGCACGATCAAGATTGATGCCTCTGCCTCTAGTCAGTTCGTCAGCGGGTTGCTCCTGTCTGGTGCGATGTTCGACAACGGATTGACGCTCCGCCACGTCGGATCAACACTGCCATCGCTACCGCATATCGATATGACCGTGGCCATGCTGACTCGCGCTGGAGCACGTATCACTGCTGATGTCAGCGATAACACGGATGCGACCTGGTCTGTTGCCAATGGCCCCATTGACCAAGGGGATCTCCTGATCGAGCCGGACCTCTCTAACGCCTCCGCGTTTCTGGCCGCCGCAATGGTGACCGGCGGGCGCGTCACCATCCCAATGTGGCCGCGAGAGACGACCCAAGCTGGTGACCACATTCGGGCGATCTTTACCGATATGGGCGGCGCGTGCGAGTTCGGGGCTACCGGACTGACCGTTACTGGGCCACAGCGGCCCACCGGCATCGAGGTAGATATGCGCGATATAGGAGAACTCACCCCCACGGTGGCGGCCGTTGCCGCGGTTGCAAGCGAGCCCAGCCACCTGTGCGGAATCGGCCACCTTCGGGGACACGAGACGGATCGGCTGGCCGCGTTGGTTACCGAAATCAATCGCCTTGGCGGTAGGGCCAGCGAAACCGATGACGGTATCCACATCGAACCGCGCCCACTCGTTGGCGATGTCGTTCGGACCTATGAAGATCACCGAATGGCTACGTTTGGAGCAATCGTCGGCCTCGTGGTGCCAGATGTCTCCGTGCGCGATATTGAGGCCACAGGTAAGACAATCGTGGACTTTCCGCACCTCTGGACCTCCCTCGTATCCGCTTCCGCAGATGATGAGGGTAGTCCCAGAGTATGAGTCCGCGGGAGCTCGACGAGGACGATATTCGCGTTAAGCGGGGCCGTTCCACCCGCCCACGAAGTAAGCAGCGACCCGACTACTCAACTGCAACAACTGGGCTAGTCGTCACTGTTGATCGCGGTCGAATCACCTGCGCGCTGGAACCTGATCCGGATATCCGCGTGGTAGCGGTAAAAGCTCGCGAACTTGGTCGCAAGTCCGTAGCTGTCGGGGACCGGGTCGGCCTCGTCGGGGACCTAAGTGGACACCCAGATGTCTTAGCCCGCCTCGTTCGAATCGATCCTCGCGAAACGGAACTGCGGCGTACGGCCGACGATACCGACCCATATGAGCGGATCATTGTCTCCAACGTCGATCAGATGGGCATCGTCACGGCCCTGGCGGACCCTCCCCCGCGGATTGGCCTCATTGATCGCTGTCTCGTTGCGGCTTTCGAATCTGGTGTGTCACCGCTCCTCGTTTTGACCAAGTGCGACCTCGGCGACCCTAGCGATCTACTACGCGAATACCGCGACCTCGATGTCGCTGCGGTCGCTGTCCAGGCTGGGGGCGACCTCGACAAGCTACGCGAACAGCTTGCTGACCGCGTGACAGTTCTCGTTGGCCATTCCGGTGTTGGCAAGTCCACTCTGGTTAATGCACTGATTCCGTCGGCCGATCGTGCGACCGGACAGGTCAATGATGTGACGGGCCGCGGGCGGCATACCTCGAGTTCCGCACAAGCGATTCCGCTGGCCGGTGGAGGGTGGATCATCGATACTCCCGGTGTTCGGTCGTTCGGGTTAGCCCACGTCGACCGCGCCCGCGTTGTCGGAGCCTTCGCTGACCTAGCCGGGGGGATGGAGAACTGCCCACGGGCCTGTAGCCACGACGAGGCCGATTGCGCGCTCGACCAATGGTGTGCCACGGGCCACGCGAGTGCTGATCGACTTGCCTCACTTCGGCGAATCTTGCGAGCACTCGACCGCGCACCAAATGACTACTAGTCACTAGCTAGCTCCCGCTAGCTGGCTTCCCTCACTCCCAGCGGCCCGAGCGTCCAGCGGGCGACAGGAAGCGTGCTGCCCTGCGTCACTGCGGAGGTGTTGGAGTGTTTTGGATAACCGTGCGCCACACCGACTGGGCTCCTGAGTCCCCAGTGCGCACCGTCGACCAAATCGCAGCCAGCGCGGCGACTACGACAAAGAAGGCGAGGATCTTGACCGCCAGCGCTCGATAGTCGTGGCGTCGATCGTAGAGCCACAGAATCAGGGTGAGCACAAACAAGACGAACGCGAAGAATTTGACCTGCTCACCCATTTGCGCGTGAGCGATTGGCAGACCAACCCGAGCTGCCAACCTCTCGCCGCTCTCCTCGGCGAACACTGCCGCACCCGTCGAGACGAGCGCGCCAACCCATACCAGCACACCAAATCTCGCGGACCAGCGTGGGACCGCAGCAATCGCCAGCGCACCGAGGGCCGACAGTGGGAGTAAAACCACAACGACATGTACCACGAGAGCGTGGGTGGGTATGCCGTTCACGGTGTCGAATATTTGGTCCACAACCCAGACCCTAGCGGTGCCACCGATTCCTTCGGCCTACGCTGAGGCCGTGTCCACTCCGCCGAAGCCGTCCACACCGCCCAGTCGCGCCTCCCGCGCGACATACATAGCTGACCTGGACCTAGCGACTGAACTGGCTGATCGCGCTGATGCAATCAGCATGGCCCGTTTCCTAGCCGCCGACCTGCGAGTGGAGACCAAGCCCGATCTCACCCCGGTCACTGAGGCCGACCAAGCCGTTGAGCGGGAACTGCGTGAGGTGATCGAGCGCGTATACCCCGACGACACCATTGTCGGGGAGGAATATGGCGGTATCGACGACTCAGGCGTACCGCCAGGACGAGTATGGATTGTTGACCCAATCGATGGAACCAAGAACTATGTGCGGGGGGTCCCCGTCTGGGCAACGCTTATCGCACTGGTCCAGGACGGTGAACCGGTTCTTGGGTTTGTGAGTGCACCTGCGCTCGGTCGGCGATGGTGGGCGGCAGTGGGCGCGGGAGCGTGGACCCAAACCCATCTCGGAAGTGAGCCTGCACCGCCACACCAGATTCGCGTAAGCGCGGTCGCAGAACTAACTGATGCGTCATTCTCATACTCTGACCAAATCGGCTGGGATCTGCGCACAGAGTCGGGTCTTGACCGGTTAATCTCGGCCGCTTGGCGGACCCGCGCCTATAGCGACTTTTACTCGTACATGTTGCTAGCGGAAGGGGCGGTGGATATCGCAGCCGAGCCGGAGCTCTCTGTTTGGGATATCGCCGCACTGATTCCGATCCTGACCGAGGCTGGCGCGACCGTCACCGGCTTCGACGGTGGCCCAGCTCTCACAGCCGGGGGCGCCTTCGCAACGAACTCACTGCTACATCCGGCCGTTTCCGACCTCTTTAGACACTAGGAAGGGGAACCCGCAGGTTCAACATCAGGTCCGTCCAGCGGTCTCTCTTTGTTCGGTGCCGGTGCGGTCTGAAACCAAAACTTTGACACGGCGTAACAGACTGACACCACGGGTACAGCAATCACTGCTCCGAAGAGCCCGGCCAACAGCGTGCCACTGGCGACCGATACAGCGACAGCTAGCGGATGAATATTGACGGCCTTGCTCATAACGAGCGGTTGCAGGACATGGCCCTCAAGCTGACCTAAGACGAAGATCCCGGCCAGCACAATGAGCGCCATTACCGGTCCACGAGCAGCCAACGCGACTACGACTGAGACGAACATGGCGATCGGCGCACCGATCAACGGGATGAACGTTCCAAAGAAGACCAGAAGGGCCAGGGGTAATGCCAGTGGCACGCGGAGCACAAGCAGCAGTACACAAACGAATACCGCATTTGATGCCGCGACAATAATGATCCCGCGGGTGTACCCGGCGAAGCTGCGCCATGCCACCAAACCAGCACCATCGATGCGGGCCTTTGTCGGCTGGGGGAAGGCACTAATCGCCCAGGCCCAGATTTTCGAGCCACCAGCCAAGAAGAACACGGCACTAAACAACGTCAAAGCCAGCGTCGCGACAATTTCGAGGACGGTCCCCGCGCTACCCACCACACCCGAGAAG
>JBLHZE010000045.1:0-10975 GCA_047631015.1 Actinomycetes bacterium | reverse complement strand
ACTCAACGTGACCGCGTGGTCGGCTTTTTTGGTGCACCACCAACTGGCTGCATCACGTTCATCGCGGTCCCGCTGTCATCAGCCGGGGAAGAGGAAGAGGTGGTTCACGGACGAACCGTCTCGACGGGACGAATGCGCGATGTACTCGGCGATGTGTCACTACCGCCACGGGGATTTGCCGGGCGCCGCCTGCGGGTACCGGATCCGGTCACCGGCCCGCTGGAGCTCCTGAGCCTGCCGCCACTTTCCGGTTGGCAGCGCACCGACTCCACGACGGCTGGCGCCTTGTCGCCACTCATCGATGATGCGATGAGCGAGTTCCGTCGCCGCGTCCCCCCCGATGCCGGGGTCGATGCAGCTGCCGCTCAACGAGTCGCCGAGGAGATCTGGTCACGCCCAGCTCTCAGTGAGGTTCCGATTCGAGCAGTGCACACCGCACGGCGACTTGGTTTCTTGGCGAAGGACTCCGCCTCTGTCGATATGGCTGCCGCACCCGGTTGGACGCGCCTTTCCACGCCATCCGGTCAAGTTTTCACATCCGAGGGCGCGTCGAATCTGACGCTAGGCGCCGTCACCGGGTCGTGACTGAATCATGAAACTTGGGTTTGCGGGTCGAATATCTTCGTGCACGTTGACCATAGCGTGGGCCGCCGACACCAGGTAGCGCCACATTTCGTCATCCAGTTCAGGCGAGAGTTCGCGCGCATCTAGCGCAGCTCGGATATGCATCAACCAATGGTCGCGTGCAGCCTCATCGATCGCGAACGGCCCGTGGCGCATCCGAAGTCGCGGATGACCGCGCTGATCTGAGTACGTCGTGGGTCCACCCCAGTACTGCTCAAGAAACATTCGGAAGCGCTCTTCGGCTGGTCCCAAATCTTCTTCGGGATACAGCGGGCGCAGGATTGGATCTTCGCCGACACCTCGGTAGAAATCGCCCACGAGAGCCACAAAGAAGTCATGTCCACCGAATCGCTCATACGGAGTTCGCTCCGTTGATTCGCTACTCACATCAGACAGCTTACGGCTTAGGGCGTGAGTGGCCCCTTTCCGTAGGCCTTCGGTGGTAGCTGACCTGGTCCCGGTCGAGATGTATCGACTACCTCAGGCTCTGGCCCGGGCGCCGCTGTGAGCACATCGGGATCCTCAGCCTACAGTCCGCTCGCGGTGACTCACCCATCCTTGGGTCGCATCTAACTCGTCCCTGACACGCTTGTTTGCGTCGAACCGGTTGGCACGAGTCCCGCTGCCGCCGCCATAAATGCCAAGACATCAGACGATAAGTTGATTCCACGCGATATAGAACGAGCTCCGTGTCCGACGTCTAGCTCGGTTCGCAGCAGAATCGGCCGGGTCGATGATGTTGCGTTTTGCATGGCTGCGCACATCTTGCGGGCGTGCATAGGGTCCACACGGGTGTCTTGATCGAATGTGGTGAAGAGGACTGCCGGGTAATCCGAGCCCTCCGTCACCTGGTGGTACGGCGAATACGCGGCGAGCCATCTGAATGCTTCAGGATCCTCGGCACTGCCGTATTCCACATTCCAGGTGGCGCCAAGTCCGGATTTCTCGTAGCGAATCATGTCCAGTAGAGGTGCCGAGCAGTGCACGCCGGCGAACAAGTCAGGGCGCTGAGTGACGGCCGCGCCAACAAGTAGACCACCGTTCGATCCACCGCTGATGACGAGTTGTTCAGGTGTTGTCCATTCCTCGGCGATGAGCCACTCGGCTGCAGCAATGAAGTCGTCGAAGACATTCTGTTTCTTTCCGAGCATTCCCTCCCGGTGCCAGCGCTCGCCTTCTTCGGAGCCGCCGCGCAGACAGCCAATAGCGTAGACACCGCCGGCTTCCACCCAGGCCAATACTGAGGGCGAGTAGGCGGGAACCATCGGGATCCCGAACCCGCCGTAGCCGTAGAGCACGGTCGGCCTCGGTGGATGAGTTGGCCTGCTGCTGTCAGCAGGCGAGAGAACCATTAGCCGGATTGGGGTACCGTCCTTGCTTTTGTACGTGTACATCTCCGAGGTGATCTCTGGCACCTCAACGAATCCTGGTGGATACGCGTACACATCGCAGATGTCAGTGACGGCGTCATAGCGCAGCACGCGAGGGATCGTTGCACTGTCGGTGTAGGCGAACCAGGCTTCGTGGCCGCCATCTGGCATTTCAACGAGCCCACCGACAGTGCCGATCCCGGGTAGGGGAATCTCGCCTATTCGTTCACCGGACTGTAGATCGTGGATTGAAATCTCGCTCACCGCATGGCGAGTCCACGAGACCAGCAGAAGGGGGCGCTGGAGTTCTGTGCCATCGAGAATCGCGTACCCCTCGAATACCGCTTCGGGCTCTTCTGGAATTAGTGTCTGCCAGCTGGGGTAGTCCAGATTCGACGGGTCCGTGACGCATAGTCGCCCGCGCTGGGCATCTCGGTCGGTGTAGATGTAGATCCGCCCATCTCGACCGAATCGCAGACCGGTCTGGGCATCGATTCCAACTTGGACAGGCTCTAACCGGGGAGAGGCTAGTTCCGAATCGGAGAGGTCGGCGACCCACAGGTCGTTGCGGGGTGCGGTTCCCTCGCTTGCGCTAATCGTGAGCCAGCGGCCGTCGCGGCTAACCGCCGCCCCAAAGTACTCGGTCTTCTTCCGGTACTCACCAAAAATTAGCGGGTCATCATCTGGATCGGCTCCAACCCGGTGCAGCCAAACCCGCCGGTGGTATTGCTCTTCGTCGGCGGGGACCTGACCGGGTGGAAGTCGCCGCACGTAGTAGTAGTGCTCGCCGTCTAGTAGCCACGCGATAGGTGAGTAGCGCGCCCGGTCTATTGGGCCTTCGAGCTGCGTCCCGGAGGCCACGTCCATCACGTAGACGGCAGACTCTTCCGTGCCGCCGACCGAGATTTGGTACGCCAACCGGTGTCCCTGTTTGGTTGGCTGCCAGGAATCCAGGGTGGTGAGACCGCTGGGGTCAATCTGCATCGGGTCGATGAGAACTCGTTGTGTGCCGTCAGGATCAACGCAGGACAGAACCGAGTGTTCCTGGCCCGGCTCACGTCGCATGAAGAACATACGATCGCTGCGCCAAATTGGTGGACTGATCGTTCCCGATCCCAGGAGTGCCTCAAGTCGGTGATGCCAATGATCGCTCGTCGACCATTCTCGCTGGACGGACTCGAATAGCTGCGACTGATCGGCGATCCACTGGTGGGTGGCCGCATCTTCCCGACTCTCCAACCATCGGTACGGGTCAGCGACGGCCTGCCCATGTACCTGCTCAACGACATCGGTTCGAGTCGTCTGGGGGTAGGTGAGCCGTTGGTTCGCGCAGGGTGCGTCTTTCGAGCTAGGCGCAGACATAAGAGGACTCTATTGGCTGCGATCCGCCGATATGACCCCACGTAGGCCGTTCCACCCAAAAAAGGCACTAGGCTCTAGTCGAAGTGAATTCGACGAAAAGTGAGCGAATGATGATCACAAAGGGCAGACGACAGAAAAACAACTGCGATGGCAGTTGTCACGAGAGGCGGCTATGAGTACCGACCCCGAGCCAACTGGTGGGCAAACCCAACCCGATAAGCCAAGCCAACGACCCCCGGGGGCTGGAAAACCGACACCGGAGTCGATCCCTGCTGGTGAGCGCGCACCCGGCGCGCCAGTTCCCCCATTGATGCACAAGACTCCATGGACGGCGTACATCAAACCGGCTGCCTGGACGCTGGCCGCGATCTATGTGATCGTGTTTGTCTTCCTTAACCGCGACGTTGTGAGCATTAACTTCCTTGCCTTCACCACATCGGTTCCGCTGATCTTCGTGCTGGTCGGAATGGCGCTCATCGGCGCCGGGCTATGCGCGGGCATTATGTTGATGGCCAGTCGCCGATCAACGAAGAAGGCCGAACTCGCCGCGTACAAGTCCAGTGGTTCAGCGGGTGAAAAATAGCGATGGCAGCGCTGCATGACCTCACTGCTCTGCAGCAGGCGGCCGCGATCAGGACAGGTGAGGTGTCGTCGGTTGAACTGACGCAGCACTACCTGAGCCGCAGCGAAAGCCTCTCGGATCAGGTGGGCGCCTTCGTTATCCAGACCCCGGAGCTGGCACTGGACCAGGCGCGGGGCGCCGATGCCAAGATCCGCGATATGCCGGAATCCGACGATCTACCCCCGCTATTTGGGGTCGTTTGTCCCGTCAAAGACCTGGACTTTGTCGCTGGAGTTCGTACCCGCCTCGGGTCGCGTGCCCTGGACATCACGCCGTTTGGTGACGACAACGTGGTGGCAAAGATGCGGGCCGCTGGTTTGGTCTTTACCGGAAAGACAAATACCCCAGAGATGGGACTGCCCTGCTACACCGAACCCGATGTCGCACCTCCAGCGCGAACCCCGTGGGACCTACAGCGATCTGCAGGTGGATCCAGTGGAGGGGCCGCAGCCGCAGTGGCCGCGGGTCTTGCCCCAATCGCGCAAGGTAGCGATGGAGGCGGATCGGTTCGGATCCCCAGCTCAGTGGCGGGTCTCGTTGGCATTAAGCCAACACGTGGACGCGTGAGTAATGGACCGCTACGTGACGCCGTTGGTGATTTGGCGACCCATGGTCCGATCGGGCGCACAGTTGCCGACACGGCCGCCCTGCTCGATGTGATGGCAGGGTCGTTCCCGGGCGATCCGTTCTCTGCCCGGGGCCCTGCTCATGGGACGTTCCTCGACGCGGCGACCCGTGAACTCGGTCCAATGACAATTGGCTTCTACCGGAATTCTTCACTCAGCGAAGTCGATGTTCACCCCGATGTCGCTGCTGCGGTGACTCATACCGGCGAACTGCTGGAATCTCAGGGCCACGAGGTTGTTGAGGTAGCGCCGCCATTCAACGATGACCTGCTCCCGGTCTTCCTTGCTGTGTGGTCCTCGCTGGCATTGCTCACGCCGGTGATGCCCGATGATGAGGAGAAGCTGAGACCGCTGACGAAGTATCTGCGGGAACTGGGTCGGGGAGTCTCCGGGAACGAACTTGCCGGAGCGATCTCGATGCTGCGGATGACGTCCCGTGCCGCAATGGAGGCAACGGCTCATCTAGATGCCATCCTCGCGCCAACGTTGGCCGACATTCCAGCACTCGTCGGGCAGTTGCGCAACGACGATGACCCGGCCGCAGACTTCGCGGCGCAGGTTAACTATTCACCCTTCTGCGCGGTTTTCAATGTGACAGGTCAACCGGCGATCAACGTGCCGCTGAACTGGAACGAGGACGGTTTGCCGATTGGCATTCAGCTGGTCGGGCGAATGAACGACGAAGAGACGATCATCTCGTTGGCTGCGGCACTAGAACGAACGCAGGACTGGACAGCGCGACGTCCGGCGATCTGGTAGACATCACTGATGCCCACGAAGACCCCCGATACATCACAGATCGAGCCGGAGCTCTCTGAGCTTGCCGCTGAGTATGGGGTGGCTATCGAGTATCGCGATCAGGCAGGTGTCCGCCGAGATGTAACCCGCTCCTCGGTACAGGCTGTCCTGGCATCGATGGGGGTGGATGCGTCAACGACCACCGCGTGCCGACGATCTTTGAAAAAGCTGCGATCAGCTCACTGGGCAGCAGTGACTCCACCGTCGCTGGTGTTCCGACAAGGTAAGGACAAGACCGGCTGGGAGACCTGGGTCCACGCGGAACCAGCGGCTGCCGTGCGAATTTGGATCGATCTGGAAGAAGGTGGGAAGCGATTCGATATCGCTCAAACCAACCGCCCGATTGTTGCTGGCACCAGCAACGGGAAAGAGATCAACGAGCTGACATACCGGGTACCTGGCGATCTTCCGACCGGGTGGCACCGGTTTGTCGTGGAGGTTGACGGGAAGATGTCCGACTGCGCGCTCGTTATCGCTCCGAAGCGGCTAGAACTCGACTCGTTGGAGACCGGGCGGCAGAGTTGGGGCGTCGCCAGTCAGCTCTACTCGGCTCGTTCACATCGTTCCTGGGGGATTGGGGATCTGGCCGATCTGGCAGATATGGCGTCGTGGTTCGGTCGCGAGCACGGCGCTGACTTCATGCTGGTTAATCCACTTCACGCCTGTGCACCATCGCCGGGAATGGAGCCGAGTCCGTATCTGCCAGTGACTCGCCGATACGTCAATCCGCTCTATCTGCGGATCGAGCAGATTCCCGAGTACTCCTACCTATCCAGTGAGCAGGTCGCCACTTTCGCGGCCAGTTCCCAGCGACTGCGGGATGAGTTGAACTCTCGTGATCGGCTTGACCGGGATGCCAGTTGGGCTGCTAAACGCACGGCGCTGATGGCGATTCACGGGGTAGGACTAGAGCCAGGGAGAGCCGCTCAGTACGCAGACTTTCGAGCTGACGAAGGCGGCGGCTTGATCGAGTTCGCCACCTGGTCGGCGATCTCGGAACTTAACGGGCCGCAGTGGGATGAGTGGCCTACGGACTTGCAGGATCCAACCAGCGACGCGGTTACCCAATTTCGAGTTGACCATGCGGATCTCATCGAGTTTCATGCCTGGTTGCAGTGGGTTATCGATGACCAGATGGCTAGTGCTCAACAGGCTGCTCTGGATGGCGGAATGTCGATCGGAGTGATGCATGACTTGGCTGTGGGCGTGCACCTCTTCGGCTCGGATACGTGGGTCGATCGCCAGGTTATGGCGCAGGGAGTCACGGTGGGCGCCCCACCGGATTCGTTCAACCAGATCGGCCAGGACTGGTCGCAGCCCCCGCCGCGACCCGACCAACTTGCCGCAACAGGGTACGCGAGTTACCGCGATATGTTGCGGACGCTGCTGCGCCACTCAGGGGGGCTGCGTATTGACCACGTCCTGGGCCTATTCCGGCTGTGGTGGATACCGGAAGGTCAACCACCGAGTGCCGGCACCTACGTTCGTTACGACCACCGGGCGATGGTGGATATTCTCGTGCTGGAGGCATCACGCGCAGGCGCTGTGATCGTTGGTGAGGACCTGGGGACCGTTGAGCCCTGGGTGCAAACGTTCCTGGCTGATCGCGGAATTCTTGGCACCTCGATTCTCTGGTTTGAACGCGACAGCGCTGGGCCAATTCCTCCCAGGCGTTGGCGGTCGAACGCGATGGCGGCTGTGACCGTCCACGATCTACCCCCCACCTTGGGCTACCTCGTCGGCTCCCACGTTGACCTACGCGAGGAGTTGGGGCTACTCAGTCGACCGGTTGAGCAGGAATCTCGTGAGCACGCCGACGAGGTAACGCAGTGGCGCGATGCGCTAAACGCTCAAGGATTGTTGCGCCCGGGCGCTGGTGAAGATGAGGTTGTTGCTGCTTTGCACCGATACGTCAGCTGGACCCCGGCGAAGCTTTTCGCTGTCTCGCTCGCCGATCTGGTGGGTGAGCGCCGAACACAGAACCAGCCGGGAACTAGTGACGAGTACCCGAACTGGCGAATCCCGCTGGCGGATAGCGAGGGCCACAACGTATTTATCGAGGAGTACCCAAATATGCGCCAGATGGCCCGAATCATCTCGGCTATTGGGGCATCGAGGTAGAACTCGGACAGACCTGGAGTCGCGCCGGCTAGGTCTTCGGCGCTAACGTGGCAGGGTGGACGATTTGACGACGCTTCAGCAGGTTCTGGTATTTGTTGGGATCCCCGGTGCTTTCACCCTACTCATTGCCCTGGCAATTCTTGCTCCAGGCTGGACTCGGGCTGGTCGGTATCGCCCAGGTGAGTCCTGGAACTATGAGCCGGTGTTGATCAATGCCTCAGTGGACACGGACGTCAAACAGGCGATTGAAGCGATAGCTACCGGCGAACTCGCCACTCCCGACATTGCCTCAGGTCTCGTCATTACAGCGGAAGGTGGAGCAAGTGCTCGATGGTGATCTGGTCGATACAGCTTTTACGACAAGACAACTCGCTGACCTGGAAAAGACCTTGCTGAATGCCGAGCGGTCCACCGGTGCCTACTTTTCTACGTACGTTGGCAAGCTTGTCGATGGCCGCAACTCTGCGATCGCGATCCATCGCCAGTTGGCTAATCCGCCACGGTCCGCCCTCATCGCCGTTGACCCCCAACAACGAGTTGTCGAGGTCGTTACCGGGGCACACCTACGCGAGGCGCTAGATGATCCAGCTTGTCGGCTGGCCTGCCTTACGATGACCTCGCGTTTCGCCATCGGCGATATCGCCGCTGGGCTGCGAGATGGTGTCGTGACTCTTGCCGATCATGCTCGCGAGATTCCCTCGTTGCACACGAGCCAGCCTGAGTAGCTTTCCTGCCAACCTTGGGCTAACCAGCGTCGTACTCCTGGCAGCGCATTGCCCGCCGCACCGAATCCAGCGACTCTGAGATGAGCCGCCGGGCCCCTGGCGCAAGGGCGGCTGTCTCCTGCAGATAGTTCTCGGTTTTCGTGATGGTGGCGGGTTCAACCAGGAGGGTCGGATAGAGCCCAGCGACAATCTGATGTGCCATCTCTGGAGTGCGCTTCGCCCAGCTTGACATGATCGCGTCGAAGTACTGATCGACATGTGGGCGCAGGAGTTCGCGCTGCTCGGCGACCATGATTCCGCCGATGGTGGCTGCCAATAGATGGTTAGCCAGCGAATCGTCGTTGAGTGCCTGATCCCATGCAACAGCCTTCGCCTCGGCTGTTGGTCGGGCAGCCCGAACCAGTTGGGCGTACCGGATGCCAGTCGCCGTGTTGTCGCGGGCAAGTTCGGCACTGATATCCGCATCGTTTGCACGATCCATAATCACCATTCGGGTCAGGAGGGACCAGCGAAGGTCGGTGTCAATAACCAGTCCATCAATGGACTCCGTGCCGCGATATAGCCCGGAAATCAGTGCAAGGTCGGGTTCCGAGATTGCCGTCGAGATGAATCCCTTGGTGAATGCAAGTTGGTGGTCGCCACCGACTGCTGCGGCCAGCGCCCAATCCCGTAGCGAGGTAGACAGAATCAGTTGGTAGGGAGTGCGATTGCGTGGGGCGGCGTAAAGCTCGAGTGCGCTTCGCGCTTGTCGGATGGTTTGGGCAACAACGCCGACATCCCCTTCGCGCGCAAGTCCCGACACGACCAGCTTTAGATAGTCGCCCATGCTCATTTCCGCATCACGCGTCATATCCCAAGCGGCTCCCCAAATGAGGGCACGGGCTAGCGAGTCATTGACATCCGAGATCGAGGCCACGGCAGCATTGATACTGCGCCCATCCAGACGGATTTTGGCGAACGTCAGATCACCATCGTTGACCAACAAGAGGTCGGCCGCAGGTTCTCCAATAAGCTCCGATACTGCGACCCCGCTGCCGACCAGATCAAGCTCTGCCTGCCGACGTCGGACAAGGGCACCATCCAAACGATCGTAAAGTCCGAGTGCCACGCGATGATTTCGCAGGGTCGCAGCTACACCTTCCGGTTGGCTCGGCGGATCCTGGCGGACGATAACTCGCGAGTAGTTTCCGTCGGAATCAATTGTGACTTCTGGTTCCAACAGATTGACGCCGGAGGTCTGCAGCCACTGCTGCGCCCAGGAATCTAGCTCCCTGCCCGATGATTCAGACAACGCAGCGAGTAAATCCGCCAATCGGGTGTTACCCCAGGCATGTTGGCTGAAGTAGCGACGGAGTCCGGCAACGAACTCATCCTCGCCGACCCAAGCGACGAGTTGACGCAACGCGGCCGCACCCTTGGCGTAGGTAATACCGTCGAAGTTCACGCGGACAGCATCGAGATCGACCATATCTGCAGCGATGGGATGGGTAGAAGGTAGCTGATCTTGACGGTAGGCCCACGCCTTGCGCTGGTTGAGGAATGTCGTCCAGGCATCGGTGAACCGGGTGGCGTTGACATTCGCGTAGTGGGAGGCCCATTCGGCGAAGGACTCGTTGAGCCACAGGTCATCCCACCAGTGCATCGTCACAAGGTTGCCGAACCACATATGAGCGAGCTCGTGCAAAATCGTGTTTGATCGCTGCTCGTAGGCGGCATCAGTGACCCGGGAGCGGAAGATGTAGTCCTCCAGGAATGTCACGCAGCCAGCGTTCTCCATGGCTCCGGCATTGAACTCGGGAACGAATAGCTGGTCGTACTTGGCGAACGGGTAGGGCGTGGCAAAAGCTTCTTCGTAGAAGGCAAAGCCCTGTTTGGTCAATGTGAAGATCTCGTCGGCGTCAAGGGAATCCGCCAACGATTCGCGGCAGAAAACGCCGAGTGGATATGTGCCATACGGGCCCACGTACTCATCGCGCTCAACGTGGTAGGGCCCGGCCACGATGGCCGTGATGTAGGTGGAAATTCGGGGGGTGGGCTCGAATACCCAGGTAGCCGAAGCGCCGGGCATTGACGTTGGTGCCGGCGTTGGAGCGTTGGAGACCATCTGCCAGTGGTCGGGCCCGTGGACAGTGAGTTGCCAGTTCGCCTTGAGACTGGGCTGCTCGAAGCAGGCGTAAACCCGCCGCGCGTCGGCTACCTCGAACTGGGTGTAGACGTACGTCTCGCGGTCCACTGGATCGATGAATCGGTGAAGACCCTCGCCGGAACGCATATATGCACAGTCGGTGATGACTTCGACGGTGTTCTCAAGCTGTAGGTCAGGCAGAGTTATCCGAGCGCCATCGAAGACGTCACTGGGTTCGAGTGGTCGATCATTGAGGGTGACCGACACGACGTGGGGGGCGATCAGGTCAAGCCAGGTGTCGGCACCAGCCACCGTCGAGGTGAAAGTGACGATCGTTTTTGACCGAAAGTTTGGCGCTGGGTCGGGTTCACAGGCCTGAGTGAGATCAAGTTCAACGGTATAGGCGACATTCGAGATCAGCTCCGCGCGGATGTCGCATTCTGCCCGGGTTAGGTTTTCAGTATCAGTCACGCGCACAGTCTTTCAGGTACGTGAGCACGGCGGTGGTCGAGGCAGTCAAAAAGTTCCCACGGCAGGCGGTGGAAACGCCCCTACCGTTATTTGGCAAACTCACGCCATGGTTGTTCTTTGGACGATTCTCG
>JBLHZE010000044.1:0-11077 GCA_047631015.1 Actinomycetes bacterium | reverse complement strand
GCTACCGGCGATAGCGCCACCCTCGACAAGACGGGCCACACCATCGACAACGTCGACCTCAAGTTCTCCCAGTAGATACCGGCCGTCAGCTCCTCCGGCAGCAGCCATCGCGTCGGTAATCAGCGAGACGCGGTCGACACCCGCCTCGCGGATCACAAGGTTCAAAACGACCCGATGGACGTGTGTGCCATCAGCGATCAGCTCCAAATTGACTCGGGGATCCTCCAAGACCGCACCGGTCAGACCGGGGTCACGGTGGCGTAGTGGGCGTACCGCGTTCGCGACGTGTGTCGCCACGCTTGCCCCTGCCTCGATTGCTGCCGCAGCGGTCTCATAGTCGGCCGCGCTGTGACCAATCGCCGCAAGTGCCCCCGCCTCGACGATCTGGCGGATTGCCGGCACCGCTCCTGGCAGTTCCGGAGCAATAGTCACCATTTTGATTCTCCCCCCGCCAACGGCCAACAACTCCGCGACTTCCTGCCGCTCCGGTGCCCTGAGTTGGGCGACGTCGTGGGCCCCGCAATACTCGGTGCTAATCCACGGTCCCTCGAGGTGGATGCCGACAACTGTCCCATCGTCAACCAGCGGCGAGAGCGCACCGATCTGCTCGATCAATGTGGCCTGGCTGCCAGATACAAGGCTAGCGATCATCGACGTCGTACCGTGGCTCAGATGTAGCTCGGCAGCATGGCGAGCCTCTGACGGATCAGTCGTGATGAAGGAGGAGCCTCCGCCACCGTGACTGTGCTGATCAACGAATCCCGGAACGAGCGTTCGGCTTTCAAGATCTACATCGATCGGCTGGTCAGGCGTCCCCAAACCAAGGTCACGGATCTTGCCATCCTGAACCTGGACCCATCCGACTTCGAACAATCCGTTGGATGTGACAATTCGACCGTTTCCAAACATCGTCATAGCGCACTCCGATAGATAGTTAAGTTCGTGCCATCCGGCCAGGAGGTCGGCGCGGTTAGCGTCAGACTAGGGCAGTTCGCGTGTGGCATGCGAAACGACGACGTGAGGACTACTCACTCTGATCGCCCAACGTGGGCGCTCATATAGAATCCGGTCATGGCACCGGACAGAATGAAGCCACAAAGCGACGTGCGCCGTCGCAGATGGAGGCTACTCACGTGCAAGATCCCGGTCATGTGATCTTGTATCGCGCCTTACGGGTTGCCGTCGTCCTGCCCGTGCTGCTCTACGTCGTTGGTTTCGTTTTCGGCTTGGAGTACGGCGCGCCCTACGCCGCCTTCGGATCCTTCGCCCTGTTAGCTTTCGCTGATTTTGGTGGGCCTAATAGGGACCGCGTCTATGCGTACTTGGTCACTGGTGGAGCTGGGCTCATCGCAATCGTGTTGGGGACTCTCGCGGCATACACCACGGTCGCCTCAGTCGTTGCAACGTTCCTCGTTGGGGTTGGTCTCACCTACTCCGGCGTCCTGCGCGGGTACGTCGCAACCGCGATGCTTCCCGTGTTGCTCCCCTTTGTCATTGCCGTTACCTCCGGAGCCGATGGATTATCTCAACTCCCGGAACGCCTCCTCGGGTTCGCAATCGCGATTGTTGTTTCAGCTGCCGCGGCGGTCTTACTCTGGCCAGTCCACATGCGCACTGCGCTGCGCGCGCGGGTAGCCGATTCGCTCATGGCATCGGCGAACCTCATCCAGGCAATCTGGCCCGACCCAGGGCATCCGCTCACACGCACCGTTGATGTCGACGCCCGCATGCGTGAGCTCACCCAAGCTCACCACAAATTGCGCGAGCAGTACGACGGTCATCTGTTGCGGCCGGGCGGCGCAACCGCCCGAGACCGCGCACTCATGCAACTCGTCGACGAACTTGGTCGGCTGCGACTCTTTCTCAAGTGGCGATCGCAACCCGAGATTCTCGCATTTCCACCCAACGCAGAGCTAGCGAAAACGACCGCTCAGACTCTTAGCAAATGCGCGGCCTCGATTTACGGAGACGGTCCTTGCCCGGATCCTCGCCAGGTGTCAGTTGCCCGTGAGAATCACCGCAACGCTGCCGAGATCTTCGTAACCGAGCAGCTGTCAGCAGGGGATTCAGCACGCGTCAAACACCTGATCGATACGGGATTTCAGCTACGGATCGCGGCGCTTTTTTGCGAGATCATTGCCCGCAATACTCGAGTTGCGACCGGGGAAAAGCCCGATGAAGACGTGCTCGCAATCGCTGGCGTTGCTCTTGAAATCTCCGAACCGACTGCACGCACGATTCTGCGTTCGAATCTCACCCTTCAATCTCCATGGACGCGCAACAGTCTGCGAGCCGGTCTAGCCCTCGCGATTGCAGTTGGCGTTGTTGCCTTCACGCAGGTTGACCATGGCTTCTGGGTGGTGCTTGGAACGATCGCCGCTCTGCGCTTAGACGTAGCCGGAACGACGAAGGCAGCACTTCGCGCAATCTTCGGCACGGCAATCGGATTCGCTATCGGGTCTGCGATTCTGTTTCTGCTGGGTAGTAATGAGCAAGCACTCTGGATCCTGCTGCCGATCGCTGTCTTTCTATCTGGATTTACTCCGGCAGCAATCGGTCTGATCGTTGGACAGGCATCGTTCACAATCTTTGTGATCGTGCTGTATTCGATCATCATTGGACCAACGTTTCAGACTGGGCAGGAACGAATAATCGACGTGGCGATCGGTCTTGTCATCAGTCTGTTCGTCAGTCTGCTCATGTGGCCTCGCGGGGTCGCGGCGAAGATGCGCGAGACACTGTCTGCGTCCCTGTCAGCCTCGACTGACTACATGGTGGCGGCCTATGAGCGGCTCACGTTAGGGCCCATTACCGAAGCCGAGCTCGAAAAGGCGCATACCTTGGCCGCTAACTCAGGTACCGCCGTGTATGAGACCTTCGACCTCACCCTGTCGCAGTCGCGTTCTGACCCCGCGCAGGTCGCTGCGTGGTCTTTCATAGTGAATGCAAACGGCCACATCCTGACAGGTGCGGAGCTCGTCACATGGATCAGCCAGTCCGGACGCGCCCCGGTCGGCTTTCCTGACTACAACCAGCGACTAATGACGGCCGCGCATGCCGTTAAGGGCCGAATCGATATATCCGTTGACACGTTGGACCGGACCTTTGATACCAATCGAGCCGCGGCAACGATGTCCAATGATTCGCTCATGACCGGTCTCCCCGGCGATTCCGCGGTCGTTCCCGGGGACCCGCTCCACTCGCTCGACCAGTGCGTGAACAGTTGTCTTCGGCAGCTAGAGGGTCAGAAATCCAGTGCCGAGTTCAGCACGGGAGCCAACGCCATCTCGATGATTTGGGCGCAGGATTGGTTGATACATCTCAACTGGGTTTCCGACCAAGTCTCCCTCGTTACCCGCCGCACTGCGGCACAAACATCCACCGGCCCGACCACCCCACCCCCCACAGCGCCCGTCAGCTAGCAAGGGCCGGCTGCACAAACCCCATGACAATCACGCCTCTGGAATCACTGCTGGCCTCCGAGGTGGTTGTGCACCATGCCGCCGAGGCTAGCAAGCTACTCGTCGGAGATAGCATCCAAAATATTCATCCGGGCGGCTCGCCGTGCCGGGAGGACTGCGGCAAGGATCCCGATCACAACAGCAAGCGCAAGGATCACGATCAGCGTTGTGACCGGGATATCAAGGACCTCAATCCCAGAATCAACCAGCGCTCGCTGCAGTACCGTCCCCGCGGTAATGCCGATCGCGATACCCAGAACCGCGCCCAGCAGTGCGACAACGATCGCTTCCCACCGGATGATGCGACGGATCTGACGGCGAGTGGCGCCAACTGCTCGGAGTAACCCGATCTCGCGGGTTCGCTCAATGACCGACAGCGCCAACGTGTTGACCACTCCCAGGGCTGCAATAACGACCGACAGCGCGAGCATCGCGTACACGAAGTACAGGAGTTGGTTAAGCTGATCTGCGTTTTCTTGTTTGAGCTCGCTCTGGTCGAGCACCCCCACCAGCGGGTTCACTGCCGCTGCCTCTGTGACGCCGGCCAATACTGTCGCCGGATCTGACCCCGATTCGACCGCCACAAAGAGGAACCTGTCTTGTGACCCACCACCGGCTGCCCGATAGTCGTCCAGCGGAATCACCAAACCGCTTAGTAACGGAGTTTGCTCAAATTGACCAATGATCGTGAACGACTGTTGGTCCCCACTCGGGAATAGAACCGGGACAGACGTGCCCAGTGACCAGCCGCGTTCCGTCGCAAGATCGTTACTGACAACGGCGTTGCCGCGCGTCAGGTCGCCGAACTCACCTGTCACGTTCTCTACGGAATAGACCGCATCGAGCGGACCGCCGCCAATCGCGCTGATCTCTTGCTCAACGCCGTCGACTGAGACTCCGCCGGTCGATTCGCTCACAACGTACTGGACCCCGTCCACCTCGCGGATTGAATCAGCGATCGTCGGACTGAACGGTTGACTGGTCACCGTGCTGACAATCGCTTCAGCTCGGAAAGTCTGATCGATGAGTTTGTCGAGCGAGGTCTGCGCCGAGGCGGTAATGACGGTGACACCAACAACCAGACCCAAACCGATTGTCAGGGCACTTGCGGTCGTGGCCAGACGTTTGGGTGCGCGCGCCGCGTTACGCGAGGCAAGCTTCCCGGGAGTCCCGCCGATTGCGGACAGAACCGGAGTTGCCAGCGTCACGAGACCAACTCCCAACAGCGGAGTGAGCACGACGACAGCGATCAGCAGGAGCAGTGCTCCGGCACCAGTTTGGGCAGCATTTGCTCCATCATCGGATCCCTGCAATCCGACCGCGATCAGCACCGCTGATATCGCGAGCAGAACGAAACCCGAAATCGTCCGGATTCTCCCCACACCTTCACCGCTCGAGTTCAGTTCCCGCAGCGCCGCAATTGGTGGGATCCGAGATGCCCGGATGGCGGGGACGGCCGCCGAAACAAGAGTGACGACGATTCCGATGACAGTCGCCCATACGACAGAACTCACGGTGATGGCGATACCGGAGGTCAAACTCAGACCGATGGCATCAAATAATGCTCCCAAGCCGAGCGCCAGCAGATAGCCCACCGCAATCCCGACGACCACTGAGAACAGCGCAACAAGAAGCGCCTCGATGAGAACACTTCGTAGGACCTGGAATCGGGTTGCCCCAATCGCCCGCATCAGCGCCAGCTCGCGGCCGCGCTGGGCAATAAGAATTGAGAACGTGTTGTAGATCAGGAACGCAGCGACGAAGAGTGAAATAGCCGCAAAGCCAATCAAGATGTAGTTGAAAAATGCCAGTCCCTGTCGGAGCGAGTCACTCTGCTCCTCGACCTGAACGGCCCGAGTTTTCGCTATCAACCCCTCGTCTTGTGCATCGGAATCCAAGACCTGTTGAATCGAGGTAGCGACGGCCTCGTCCGTGAAGCCATCCGCGACTGCGACGTCGACAGCGGTCCATTCTCCGGGTTTGGTGAGCAGAGCCTGTGCGCGCTCAGGGGTGAATGCGGTTAGGGTTGCCCCGGCCAGCCCGCCGGTTTCGCCAAACTTGAAACTCCCGACGAGTTCAGCCTGCGTCTCGCCACCAGGGGTCAATATCGTCATTCTGTCGCCGATGGAATACCCCAGCTTCGGGAACGTGACGTCGTCAACCACGACCTCGTTGTTCGCCTCTGGCGCTCTGCCCTGCGTAATCGTGGTGACGCTCACGAGCGGATCAGTACTCCAGCTCAAGCCCAGCGCCGGTGGTCCGACAGCGCCGACAACCTCTCCCCCGCTATCGGTCAGATAGACCCCGTTGCGATTAATGGAGCCTTGCGCAGCTGTCACGCCGTCGAGCGTCGATACCTCGTCAACGACTCGTTGAGGAACGAGCAGTGGAGCGCCGTCGCCGGGATCCGTCGTGAGATCAACAGTAACTGCGGACTCCCGCGTGATCTGGACATCTTGGGCACTACCTTCAATGATGTCAACAAAGGTCCGATCTAACGCTGAGGTCAACATCAGAGTTCCGGTAACGAAGGCCACGCCCAACACGATCGAGACCGTGCTCAGAATCAACCGACCCTTATGGGCCACTGCCGTTCGCAGCGTCGCGCGCAACATCAGATTTTGGCGGCACTCGGCGGGATCGAACTCGATCTGCGGACACACTGCGTCATCGCCATAGGCACGATCCTACGGTTGTACTGCCGCGGACCTGCGACACAGGCAATGACTATGGGGCAAAATGGCAGCCGTGAAGCTGGGACGGTCAACGTGGAGTACCCCGCTATGGGTATGTTCGCTCGTCGGCCACGTTGTTCCGGCCGCGTTCGTCACAACCCTGCGACCCGGCGATAACGCGCTGGGTAGAGACGTCAACGAGGGGCAGCGACTCGTCCGCTGCTTGCGGTGCAACGGGTGGGCCCTGACCGCAAATCCACCAGCTGAGCTCGCACTCAGCGAGGTTCTTCCCGATCCGGGGGATCTACCGAAGCCCAAGCGGGGCAAAGCTCTCGACGAGCAGGTGGTGACCCGCTTGATTGCAATCGAGCGCGGGCTTCACGTCGTGTTTTTTATCGCCATCTTCGTCCTGCTTGGGGTCTTGCAGTTCGGACTGCCAGGAGTACGCGTGGAGGCAGAGAGTTTGCTGGTGGCCGCCCAAGACGTCGTTGGCGGCAGTAGGCCGGGAGAGTCGCTGCTGGTGAAGGGATTGCAGGAGCTCGGCAACCTTGACACCGGCCGCGTCCTACTGCTCATGCTTGCCACGGGCAGCTACGCCGTCCTGGAAGGTGTCGAAGCAGTCTTCCTCTGGCGTGGAAAACGCTGGGCGGAGTATCTGACCGTCTTGGCAACGGTAGCGCTCATGCCCATGACGGCCCTGTCAATGATCGACAAGGTCACAACGTTCAAAATGCTCGCCCTCGGTTTGGAGATCCTCATCCTGGCGTACCTCATCATTGCCAAGCGGCTGTTTGGAGTGCGCGGTGGACAGAAGCGCCTGGAGGTTGTGCTAGCCGACGATGTCGACTGGGATGAGATCTACCAAACGCCACCGGCCGCGAAGGTATCCAGCTTCGACCGCCGTGACGAGCGCAAGCAGCGGTAGCTGCACACGTCCGGTCGCGTGCTGCTTTGTTCCAGTGTCGGAGCCGAGGTGAGGTTTGCGGCGCTGGTGCTACTTGCGGCGTAAGGAGCGCGAGGGAATCCGCGTCACGGAACTGACCTGCTCACGCAGTGCGCGCGCAGTTGACGTTGTTCCTTCCCGCAAGACGTCAGTCATCTGAACCTGACCGACCGTCTCCAACACAACCGATCGAAGATCGATCCGGTCGATCATTCGCTCGATCGGCACCATATCGATAACCGCGTCAACATCAACTTTGCTCACGACGACGTCCACATCGACTCTGTCAACGAAGGAGTCGATATCGATCCGTGAAAGAAGTTCGTCGAGGGTTCTAGGCCCGGCACTTGCCAAATACTCTCTGGCCAACTCAACGCTTGCGCCATGTTGTGTGCGGTACGTCTCGTCCTGATCAGCGAGGAAGTCCCGCAGGCGGCCCAACAGCAGCTCAACGCCAGGTAGCGTCGCGAGGCGCACCACGGGAGCTTGCAGACCTCTTTCGATTCCGGAGACCTTGTCGAACGTCCAACTCTGGGCCGTCAGTGTCATCCCCAGTGCTGCGGTCGGCACGAGTGCGGCAATGCTCTGCACCTGATCGGTTGCTACGCGGTTGCCCTTGGTCCGTCCTTTGGACCGTGCAGGTTTCCCGCGTTTTCCTGAGACGGGAGGCGCGGTCACGGACCCATAGGTGTCGTTCGCAAAACCTTGCATAAGACCCACTAGACCGATCCCCAAGCGCGTCCATCTCTCGGTCGAATCGAAAACGGCACCGCTGATCCCCGGGCGAGGGGATTGCCCGGGCCTACTCGCAGGCATCGAACTTCTTTTTGTACTCACAGGGACAGTGTGCGCAACCCGGTGTGGACCCAGAACACCGCGGTCGGGAGTTCGCTACTGACCGGGGACGCCGATCGGCGCTCCGACCCATTGTGATCTGAATTGACCGGGACCCGATTGTGTTTGATTTTCTCGATTCTTGTCATTCCGGTGCGCTTCTTGACCCTCTTCTTCTTGGCCTTCAACCGGGCCATATTCTTCCAGTTCGAGATGCGAATCAATCGATCGCACGGGCTAGCCCTACTCGAATGCGGCGACATCGCCCGCACCGACGCGCAGGATCTCTGCTGCCAGGCCCGTTAGATCGACGACAGTCGTTGGCGAGGCTGGACACTCGCCCGCATCGACCACCGCATCAACCGCGCCATTGAGTCGTTCCTTCACTATCCAACCTTCCGAGAGGGAGTCCTCCTCCCCGGGCAGGAGCAAAGTGCTCGACATTAGCGGTTCGCCCAACTCAGCGACCAGTGCTTGGGCAACCGCATTGTCGGGAATCCGCGCACCGACCGTTCGCCGCTTCGGGCTCAGCAGCTTCTTCGGAACGACTTTGGTCGCAGGCAGAATGAATGTGTAGGCCCCTGGAGTGGCCGCCTTGATCGCTCGAAAAACTGGATTAGACAACTCGACGAATTCGCTGAGTTGCGCGAGATCGTGGCAAATGAGGGTGAAGTGGTGCGAATCATCGAGGGCACGAAGACTCTTGATCCGGCCGATAGCGCCGGCATTCCCGATCGTCCAGCCCAATGCGTAGCCGGAATCTGTCGGGTACGCGACGATTCCACCACGCTGAAGAATATCGACGATCTGCGAGATTGCTCGAGGCTGCGGGTCAGCAGGGTGCACGTCAAAATATCGGACCATGTACGAAACGATAGTCCCGCATCATCGCCATGCCGCTGAGTGCGGTGGCGTCGACCTGAGCGCCGTACCACGCAAACTGATAGAACGGAGCGTGGCCACCCCAACTCCGGACTCGACGTATCGCTTCCAGTTGACGCCCCGGGTCGGCTTCGCTGAGCTCGGCGACTACGCGAAATACCTCAAACAACTTGGCGTGACAACCGCGTACCTATCGCCAATCTTGCAGGCAGTTCCTGGTTCGCAGCACGGCTACGACGTTATTGATCACTCACAAATCAGCGCTGACTTGGGTGGAGAAGAGCAATTTGTCGCTGCCGCCGCACAACTTGCGGACCAGGGAATCGGAATCGTCGTCGACGTTGTTCCCAACCATGTCGCCCTACCGACTCCAGAGTCGCTGAACCCGGCGTTGTGGTCGGTCCTGCGAGATGGGCCAGATTCGGAGTACGCGAGCTGGTTTGACATCGATCCTTCGGATGGACAACCGATCCTGCTACCAATTCTCGGCGCGCGGATCGACGAGGTTATCGATGCCGGAGAATTAGTGGTTGATCCTGCTGGCGGACCTGGCGGCGAGCCAGTCCTTCGCTACTTCGATCACGAGCTTCCGGTCCGCGCCGGTACCGCTTCGCTCTCGACTGAGGAACTGCTCTCCGCTGCCTACTACCGATTGGCCTACTGGCATATCGCCGGAGAGGAACTCAACTACCGTCGGTTCTTTGACGTTGACACGCTCGTCGCGATCCGGGTCGAAGACCCCGAGGTATTCACGCGCACGCACGAAGTTCTTCTGCGGCTGATGGCAGGGGGCACTGTCACTGGACTGCGGATTGACCACCCCGATGGACTCGCTGACCCAGAGGGCTACCTGGCTACTTTGGCGGCTGCGGCCGACCACCCTTGGGTTGT
The DNA here is from genome assembly GCA_047631015.1 of Actinomycetes bacterium. GTDB lineage: Bacteria > Actinomycetota > Actinomycetes > S36-B12 > UBA10799 > UBA10799. The sequence goes on along the minus strand of JBLHZE010000044.1, from coordinate 1,391 downwards.
CGTGGAAAAGATCTTGGCTCCCTTGGAGAAGCTTTCATCCTCTTGGGAGTGCGTGGGAACGACGGGTTATGGGGCCGCCGTAACGCTGACCGCGTTGTTCTGCGACCTCGATGGAGCAGGTGTCATGCAGGGCGCCTTCGCCGAGACCACTGGCGAGTTCGCCAGCTGGCCCGAGGTTGCGCTCAACGCTAAGAGGGAGATGCTGTCGACGATTCTTTTCTCCGAGTTGCAGCGGTTGGCTACGTTGGCTCACTCAGCGTGCCAGACCAATGTGCGATGGAAGGACTACTCACTTAAGGGACTGACCGAAGGCCTCACTGAGTTCCTCGCACATATGGAGGTCTACCGCGCATATGTGCGGCCGGGCCACCCGATCCCGCTCGTGAGCGCCGACCAGTTATCGGCTGCCGCAGACGCGGCCTGCGAATCGTTGCCGCTTCGCTGCGCGGAAATCACTTTGCTCAAGGCCATGGCCAGCGGCGAATTGGGACGATCAGAGGTGATTGACGATTTCGTGATCCGATTCCAACAGACATCCGGTCCGGTGTTAGCAAAGGGTGTCGAAGACACCGCCTCCTACCGCTGGTTCCCGCTCGCATCGCTATGCGATGTGGGTGCCGAACCCGACATGTTCGGCGGCGATCTGGATACGTTCCACCGCTGGTGCCTCGACCGCAAGGCAGCAATGCCGGCAACGATGAACGCCCTTTCCACCCACGACACCAAAAGAAGTGAAGATGTTCGTGCCCGAATCAACGTCTTCAGCGAAGTGCCCGAGAAGTGGCTCGACTGGATCCAGGACTGGCAATATCTTTCAGACCCGTTCGAATTCGGTGAACCAGGCGAAACAATGGTCCGCGATGCGCGCACCGAGTGGCTGTTGTGGCAGACCGTCGTGGGGGCATGGCCGATTGACCGGCAACGGATGGGCGACTACTTGATCAAGGCAGTGCGTGAAGCAAAGCTCCACACCTCCTGGGTTGAGCCGAACGAGACATACGAACTCGCGCTTTCGGACTACCTCGATGCCATTTACGACAACGCAACTCTGATGGAGTCTTTTCGGCTGGCAGCTGCGTACCTGGATCCCGGATTCGTGGCAAACTCGCTAGGTCAGCGGGCGCTGCAATTGTTCATACCCGGAATCCCAGATACCTACCAGGGGTGTGAGACGGTCAATCTAAGCCTTGTAGACCCAGACAATCGTCGCCCGCTTGATCCAGCCGGTCTCAATGAAATCTTCGACCGTAGCCAATCCGAGATCTCCGACCCATACGCCGATCATGAGGCCGCCAAGATGCGGCTGTCAACTGAAGGGCTGCACCTCCGGCAGCGTCACCCCGACGCGGTCGGGCCCGAGGGTGCCTACGTTCCACTCCTGGCTAGCGGCG
>JBLHZE010000043.1:0-11117 GCA_047631015.1 Actinomycetes bacterium | reverse complement strand
CAGCGGGGGTTGTTTGGCTTTCGTCGGTGGGTTGGGCGGCTCCCTAAGGGGGGGCCCCCCCACTTCCAGCGAATGACGGGAGACCATCTCTGCAGCAACCACCGCCTTGAATAGGACACCACATGGCCCGCAAGATGCTATTGATCTTCGCGTCACTGACGTTAGTGATCGCTGGTGGCGCGCTGTACCTAGCCATGTCGAAAGCACCCGCTACTGCAGCAGGGTCGACTCGTTCCGTCCTTATTGTCACCGGTGACCTCCCACCCGGAACGCCAGGCGGGAGTCTGACAGACACTCAAGTACAGGCAGTCGATGTATCAGCCAGTCTGGTTCCCGCCGATGCCGTGACATCAATTAGCCAAGTAGCCACTCTGCAATCAATCGGACCGCTATTCCGCGGTCAAATACTCATGGGACGGATGTTCGCCCCCACTTCCGCAACTGGCGGACTCCCGATTCCGCCAGGAACTAACGCCATCACTTTGCAAATCACTGATTCAGGTCGCGTCGCAGGCTTCGTTCAACCCGGTTCAAAAGTTGTCATTTATGACACTGCACAGGGCAGCGATACACCAGGAAGCGTTGTGCTGCAGTCCGCTGAAGTTATTGCGGTCGGACCGACAACATCGGCTGGTCAACCTGTTGGCGGCGCCGTCTCCAATAAGAACGCAGCCGTGACCCTCGTGACCTTCGCGTTGAGTCCCAAAGACTCCATAAAGGTTGTCGGACGAGAAGACCTGTACCTGGGACTTCTCCCGTCATAACGATTACTAGTAAGAAGCAAAAGGAGGAGCTGTGGCAGTAATACTGGAGTTCGATGAGTCGATCACCCACGCCGTCAGCAGCGCCCTGGGCTCGGCTTCCACTGTGGTGACTGATGCCTCCCACGTACCTGCACATGTCGCAGCCGCCGATGACCCCCTCGTCATTATCGGCCCAAGTGTTGATGCTGGCGTTGCCGCACGAGTGACCGCCGCAACCCTGCAAGCACACCCGCTGGCCGGGATCATTTGGCTGCGCCGTCGCGTCGATACATCCACCGTCCTAGAGGCGATTAGAGCCGGGGCCAGCGACGTCGTTGGTGAAAGCGATCTTCCAGCATTGGTCGCGGCAGCGAACAGGGTCCTGGGCCGCACTAACACAGTGGCCACCGCTAGCGGCGATCCAGCCGCGCTCGGCGCAACATCACGGGCAACGGTGACCGCTGTCTTTGCTTCAAAAGGTGGATGCGGAAAAACGAGTATCACCACCAACCTTGCCTGCCTACTGAGTAGCGAGGCTCGCAAGCGGGTATGTGTGCTCGATCTTGACCTGGAATCCGGTGATGTGCAGCTTGTGATGTCACTGCCACGCGCTCGGTCAATCCTCGATCTGGCGGCACTGGGAAGCAGTATCGATACGGGATCGTTGGCTGCGTGTATGTCGGCACACCCGTCGGGCACCTACGTTCTTCCCGCCCCACGTCGCCCCGAGGAAGCAGCCGGGATCTCACCAGCTCTCGTCTCCCAAGTCGTTGAGTTGGCCGCCAGCATGTTCGACCACGTCATCATCGATTGCCCGCCGTATGCCACTGAACATGTCCTATCAGTGCTCGATGTCGCCGATCATCTCGCACTTGTGTGCACGCCTGACGCGGCCAGCGTTAAGAACACCGCGATTGCATTGGAGATGCTAGACGAGCTGAACTTCAAAGGTCATATTTCACTCATGATTAACCACTCTGGTGACAAGGTGGGAATCACTACTGCCGATATCTCTGAGGCTCTCAACTATCCCGTTTCCTGCGAGATCCCCTCGTCGCTTGACCTTCCCCTCGCGACAAATAGCGGACGTATCCTTACGCTCACGCATCCGCGCCACCCTATTGCGGGAGCACTTCGTGGATGGTCGGCAACGATCAATCCTCCTGCAGCCGAAGAAGCCTCGACTCAAGCGATTGCCACCCGCGCCGACAAACGTCACCGATTCTTCCGGAAGCGGATGGCAACGTCATGACTCTCGCTGAACGACTAAAAGAATCGCGCGCGGGACGCACAGCAGTCCCGCCGATGCCCGAATCTCGGCCTGGCCTCGATCAGGCGGCCACCGCGCTCGCAGACGGGTATGCCGAAGTGCGCAGACAAGCCCGATCCGTGGTGGTCAAGAACCTTGGTACCAGGATCTCCGACGCAAGTGTGAGCGACGATGACCTCCGAGCACTGGTCACCGTTGAACTTCAGGATGCTCTCACCAAAATCGATATTCCGCTTTCGAATGAAGCCCGCGCTCGCCTCACTAGCGAGATCGCTCAGGAAGTTGTCGGGCTCGGACCGATCGAACCACTATTGCGCGACCCCACTGTCACAGAAATCATGACCAGTGGGCCATACAGCGTGTGGGTTGAACGCAATGGCAAAACTGAACGAACTGATGTCACGTTCGATGATGAGGCGCATATCCGCCGCATCCTCGACCGAATCGTCTCGCGGATCGGACGTCGCATTGATGAATCCAGCCCCAAGGTCGACGCCCGGCTGCCTGATGGCTCCCGCGTCCACGCGATCATCTCTCCTCTGGCCGTCGACGGCACAGCGCTGACGATTCGAAAGTTCTCGGAAGACAAGTTCACCAGCGACGACCTTGTTGCATTTGGGACCCTTTCCCCGGCCTCAGCCGAATTTCTCCGTTGCGCGGTCAGTGCTCGGCTCAGCATCTTAGTTGCTGGCGGCACCGGCTCCGGTAAGACGACAACGCTAAATATGCTTAGCCAGTTCTTCCCCAGAAATGAACGAATCGTGACAATCGAAGATCTCGCCGAGCTCAAACTCGATCATGACCACTGGATTCGACTGGAGGGTCGGCCACCCAATATCGAGGGAAAAGGCGAAGTCACCCTTAGCACCTTGGTCAAAGAATCACTGCGTATGCGCCCGGACCGAGTAGTCGTTGGTGAGATCCGCGATGGTCACGCCGCTATGGACATGTTGCAGGCGATGAATACCGGCCACGAAGGATCAATGGGAACGGTCCACGCCAACAGCCCGCGTGACTGCTTTACCCGGATCGATGGAATGGTTGCAATCGCTGGGATGAAGATCGAACAGCAGGCCCTCTACGCCCAGATCGCCTCTGCAATCGACCTGATCGTCTACCAAACCAGAATGCGTGATGGGACCCGCGCCGTGACGCACATCGCCGAGGTCACCGGTATGGAAGGTCCAATCATCAGCATGCAAGATGTCTTCGGCCGCCCGAACGATGCGGGCAGTTCCTCAGTGCCGTTAGCACCCTCCGGCATGATCCCCACCTGTTACCAGCGCATCATCGATAGGGGGGTCGCCCTCGATCGAGGAATGTTCCTCGGCGTCCCGGACGACAACTCGTCCGAAAGGTGGCGGTGATTCCCATGCTGGATCTACTGCTCCCCCTGGGCATCACCGGTATCGTGCTCGCCGGAATCGTGATCGCCGCCGTCCTCCTGCTTCCAAGCCGAGATCACGCCCGGGCCCGGGCACTAGCTGGCATCGTCGCCGACTATCAGCGCGACCAGCCCCAAGCCTCGCAGGCAAACAACTCCGCACTCACCGCACTTCGAGCTCGTAGCACGGCGCGCACCGCGAAGATGATTGCGAACAAATCCTGGACGCAACGGCTCGCCACGGGACTCAGTAGCGCAGGAATGTCCCTACGGCCCGAAGAGTTCATCCTCGTCATAATCGGCTCAGGTGGATTCGGTGGCCTGGTTCTTTTCGTGCTGTCCCGCGGTTCGATTCCTGCGGGCATCTTGGGCTTGGCTATAGGGCTAGCGATTCCACCGATGATCTTGCGGTTTCGCGCAAGTAAGCGCCAGGCCCGATTCGTTGCAGAAATGCCCGAAATGCTCTCTGCTCTCGCCAGTGGGATGTCCTCCGGCGCCTCGCTGCCACAAGCCGTCGAAGGAATCGCCGCCGACACCACTGGGCCCATGTCCGACGAGCTCACCAGGGCCATCATGGAGACCCGCCTCGGGACCTCGGTACCCGATGCCCTTGAACAGTCAGCCCTGCGGATGAACTGCCGCGACCTCCATCTTGTGGTAATGGCAATGCGACTGCAGAGCATGCACGGCGGCAATCTGACTGAACTTCTCAACACGGTTGCCGCGACGCTGCGTGAACGCGTCCAGATGCAACGGCACGTCAAGGCGCTCTCCGCCGAGGGCCGTCTTTCACTGATCGTTCTCATGTCCTTACCGGTCCTCATGTTGGCTTTTATGTCTGTGGTCCGCCCGGAGTACTTCAACTTCTTCATCACCACTCAAAAGGGCATAGCGATGCTCATCGGCGGATCGCTCGCCATGCTGCTGGGATTCCTCTGGGCTCGCGCAATCGTCGCGGTTGAGGTCTAGCCATGTCCCCCACGGCCCTCCTGGCCATCTCCACACTCTGTGTCGTGTTGGCGATCGTCTTTGCCGTCGTAGCTCTCAAGATGAAAGATGGAAATGAAGGGCGCGAGCTGCTCAAGGCGATCACCACCGAGGTCGGAAGAAAAGGCGTCGTCGACCATCACTCCTCATTCCGCCAGCGACTACTTGATCCCAGCTTGGTCAAACTCACCCGCCTGGGCTGGAAGCTCACCCCGGCAGAGCGAGTGCGGGCACTGGAGGAGCGCGTGGAAGCGGCTGGCTACCCGGCTGGCTGGGACGTGAATCGGCTCATCCTCATCAAAGTCCTGAATATGTTCGTTGGCGCGGCACTCGGACTGCTCATTGCCTTAACCCTCAACCTAGGTTTCGGGCTTGTCCTCATGTTCGTCTTGGGAGTCGGCGCGTTTTTCCTCCCGGACTACATCCTGAGCAAAGTGGCTGCACGACGAACTGACGAGATGCGCCGCACGTTGGCTGACACCGTCGACATGTTGAACCTGACGCTAGCCGCCGGGATCAGCTTCGACTCCGCCCTGAAACTGGTCGCCCAGAACACCGACGGGCCGCTTGCTCAGGAGTTTGGTCGGGTCGTTCAAGAGATCACCATCGGAAAGTCTCGGTCCCAGGCCATGATTGCCCTCGCTGACCGGACGCAAGATGATGACCTGCGCCGGTTTGCCACCACGTGTGTCCAAGCCGAACGTCGCGGCACTCCGTTCGGTGAGATCCTACGAATCCAGTCCAAAGAACTGCGTATCAAACGACGCCAGATCGCCGAAGAGAAAGCCCAAAAGGTGCCCGTCAAGATTCTCTTCCCGATGATGATCTTCGTCCTACCCGTTCTCATGCTCGTTGTCTTGGGGCCAGCCGTCATCCAAATCATGGAAGGTGGCCTCGGAGGCGGGGGTGGATAGCCATGGCTCACACATTCTTTGCTCTCCCTAGCTCTCGACCGTCGAGCGCTGGCCCCACCAGTTGGTGGCGCCGCCTGACGAGCACGCCAGGAACGGCTCTGGTAGCAGGTGTCTATGTGCTGACCAGAGCAATTCTCGTTCTGATTCCCTTCGGCTTCTTCCCGTACCCACGCGGCATTCTCGTTGCGGCAGACATCCGGCAGTACTGGGTGTGGGCCGACGTCATCGGCAGCGGCCACTTTCCGGTCAACGATCCGATGTGGCAGTACCCACCGCTGGCAGGCTTCGTGTTTTGGATCGGTCAGCAAGTCTCCGTGCGTCCCCTCGTCGGATTTGTCGGCCTCGCTCTACTCCTGGATGCAATCCTGTTCATGGTCCTCCTCCGTCGCGGCATGACAATCCGTGATCAGCTTCGATCTGCCGATGATCCGCAGGCGAACTCAGGACTCGCCAGTGCCTGGTTCTATGTCCTGGCCGGGGCAGCGATCGGACCCCTCCTCCTCACTCGCTTCGACATCTTTCCTACCTTCTTCGCCGTCCTCGCATTGCTGATTGTGGCCCGACCTGTGCGATCCGGAATCCTGCTCGGGGTGGGTGCCCTGCTCAAGCTGTGGCCGGGATTTCTCATCCTTGCGCTGCCGCGACGCAGCCTCAGCAAAGGGCTCTCGGCCATGCTCATAGTCGGCGTTGTTGGACTTTCGATTGCAATGCTCTACGGCCCATATTCAATGTCCTTCCTGTCCGGCCAGGGGGAACGCGGACTGCAGATCGAATCCGTTGGTGCGATTGGCTACATCTTTGCGCTGATGGCTGGCTTCGATATCGAGGTCGTGTTCCGATTCGGCTCAACCGAAGTCGATGCCGCAGGTGCCGGATTGATCGCGACTGTTGTCACCTTCCTCGGGTTCGCTGTCATCGCAGTCATTGGCTGGCTTCGGCTACGCGGACGTCTCGAGACGCTCGCATCGGCCGATATTGCATTAGCTCTCGTCCTGGTCCTGATCGTGAGTAGCCGAGTCTTCTCGCCGCAGTTCATGGTGTGGGCTGCCGGGATCTCGGCTGTCGCGCTGCTTAGCCGTCGGACGCTAATGCGTCCCGTGGCCGGACTGGTCCTGTTCGTCTGCGTTCTCGGCCAAATCGTGTATCCGCTCGGGTACAAGTCCCTGTTGACCGGCGGACTCGCAATGGGACTCGTCCAGACAGCGCGAGTAAGTGCCTTAGTGGCGGCTACCGCGTGGGCGCTATGGCGGATCTACCAGGTCGCAAAGCATCGGGCGCCGGACACCCGAGCCGGCAGCTCACCTGCTGACGATCCGACGGAGGCGACACCGCACACCGGCACTGAGTCCCATCGCCAGTTGACTTTGGCGGGGTCCGGGGTTCTGCACTCTGCAGTCGGTCTGGTGACCAACCGGCTGCGCATAACGCGGCTGAGCCAGGATCGTGGGGCCGTATTGGTGACGGCTTCGATTGTGATGGTGCCGCTTATGCTGGGCTCGGCAGCAATTGGAGTGGACGCCTCTAACTGGTACTACATGGGGCAACGGCTTCAGGTTGCCGCCGATTCTGCCGCGCTGGCTGGTGCGGTGTACATGCCCGGGAACTTCACTGTCGCAACGAGTACCGCCCGCGATATGTCGGACAAAAACGGCTTTGCTCACGATCCAGGTAACCCGGATGTCAATCAGCGAGTCACCGTCACACCGGCGCCCTCGGCAAAAGCATCTGAGCTACGGGTGACCGTCACGGCAACGAAGTCGAACTGGTTTGGCTGGGCGGTTGGCAGCCTCGATCAAACAATGACCCGGACTGCGGTCGCCGAATACCGCGGTCCAATCCTCATGGGAAGCCCATGCAACCTGTTCGGAGACGAACCTCCGGGCGGAACCTCTGCGTGGGAGACAGCATCGGCCGGGGCCGCCTGCAACCGAACCCCAGAATTCTGGGCGAATGTCGCGGGTCCCGGTTCAAAGAAGAGCTACGGCGACCGCTACGCCACCCGCCGGTGCAGTAACAGCAACTCCGGCTGCACGAGCGAGGACAACGACGACTACAGTCCGACCGGGCACTTCTACAAAGTCAGTGTGAAGGCTCCGGTGAGTTCGATCAGCCTGGAGATTTTTGACCCCGCGCTCGTCAACGTTGGGGACTACTGCGAGACGGACAACCTGGATGGGTCATGGTCACCCGACCAGCCTAATCCCTACTCAACGATTCCAGGCGATGCGGCGGAGCGCTACGACGGTGGCGCAGGTTCGGCGTACTGCACTGGTGACAAAATGTTCTCCGGATCCGCTACCACCTCGGTCACCACATTTGCCGTACGCGAACCAATCCAGAGCGGGAATCCGCTCGCCGCCCCCGTGAGAACCGCCTGTACGAAGCAGTTCCGCGGCTACGGCAGCCGCAACATCAAAGACAAACTGGATTCCTCCGACAACGAGTACAACGACGGCCTCGCGGCTGTGTTCCGGCAGTGGTCCTCGCTGTGCACGATCTCTAATCCTGTGGTCGGTGATTACTACATCCAGGTTCGAACGAATCTGCCATCAGGAACCTCCAGTTCCACCGCGCTCAACTCCGCAACCGAGTATCCGACCGTCGCATGGAGTGGTCACAATCGCTATTCCATGCGGGTAAATGTCGTGGGTGATTCCTCGCAGGTAAACCTCGCTGGTTATGGCCAAATGGTCATCTACACGAACAGTCCCGCAGCAGAGACCAGCTTCTATCTGGCTCGGGTAAATCCTGCGTCCGCAGGGATGAGCCTGGACGTGAACCTGTTCGATGCCGGCGATGCTGCGGCAGCCGGCGTTATCAGGATCGAGCCACCACCAGATGCGGTAAGCGGCGGCGCCGCTCTCTCCTTGGCCACGTGTCAGGCAATAGGCGAGGTACGCGGCAGCGCGAACAACCCGCAAAGTATCGCCGACTGCGCAATGACGAATGTCTCGAAGAACTCAGGATTCAATGGCAAGTCACAGGTAATTCGGGTGCCAATTCCGGTCGACTACGACTGCAATGAGGCCGACCCGAACGGTTGCTGGTTCAAGATTGACTTTAACTATCCCGCCGCAACCAACGACACCACCTCGTGGGCAACTGATCTGGTCGGCCAGCCCGTCCGCCTCGTGGAGTAGCCCGTGCGACCGGACTTCTTGACCGACTTATTACCTAGCAGGAGGTGACAACGGGGCCCCCTATGGGCCAAGATGGGAGTTCGATCACATGTTTCGCAGGAGGTACACCATGAAGATTGCATCTGTCTTAGGTAGCAAAGGGAACTTCGTCGCTACGGTCAGCCCAGACTCGACTGTGGCAGACCTACTTGCGATGCTGGCGCAATACCAGATTGGTGCTGTGGTGGTGGCCGCAGACGGCCAGCTAACGGTTGGCATGGCATCAGAACGCGACGTCGCGCGTGCGCTTACCGAGCGAGGATCTGTCATCCTCGATGGCCCGGTGTCTCAAATCATGAGCAAAATTATCGCGACCTGCGCCTTGGATTCATCTGTGGAGGACGTCATGGTCCAAATGACGGAGCAGCGCGTTCGACACATCCCTGTCATCGACGATAACGTGATGGTCGGGATTGTCAGCATCGGCGACGTCGTCAAAGCCCGGATTGACTTCCTCGAAGAGGAGCGCAAGTCGCTGTTGAATTACATCACCAGCTAGTTCAGCTACGAGCTAACGGCGCCCTAATCAGACCGGTTTATCGGTCGTCTGCGGTTGGCACATCCGGCAGGGTACGGGCGTTGTACTCCACCAGGCGCCAGTTGGGAGCCGGCGGAACATCGGGGAACTCCGGACTCGGCGTTGCCACAATATCTACCAGGGACCCGGACTGCCGCGCGATACCCTGTCGTTGGGCTTCTCCCAGAACACACCAGGCACAGTTGGTCAGCACGCCAAGAATTCCCCAGTGATCCGTCGGAAGTCCCAGCATCGAGCCGATTGCCGCGCGCGCCGACCCGCCATGGGTCACGACGACCAGCACCCCCTGATCGGGAACGTCCGCGAGTGACCGATTGATTGCCGATATCATTCGCGCCGCAACCTGGCTCCGGCGTTCTCCGCCACCGGGTGCGAGATCTGACCCAGCGGCCCACGCTGCTAACTCCGCCCCGAACCTATTCTCGAGCTCACTACGCCCCAGCCCTTCCCACTCCCCTGCGAATGTCTCGCGGAGTTCTGGATCGACTGATACTGCTAGTCCGGTCGCCTGCGCTAATGACTCCGCCGTCGCTTGAGCTCTGATCAGATCGCTACTGACGATCTTTGACGGGTTCAGCTGAGCGAGCATTTCTGCCGCTAGCGCTGCCTGCGCCTGGCCAACCTCGTCAAGGGGAACATCGCTATGGCCCTGAAAGCGCCGCTGTGCATTCCAGGCAGTTCGGCCGTGCCGCCAAAGCACAACTTTTCGAGCTGTCAGGATGGCTCCCCAGCTAATACAGGCAGGTCGATGACAGGGCAATCGCTCCAGAGGCTCTCTAGCCGGTAGTAGTCGCGAGCATCCTTTAGAAATGCATGAACGACGACATCCGAGAACCCAATGAGCACCCAATCGTCGTCGCCGGAACCTTCCCGGTGCAGGCGCTTATGGCCGGCCTTCAGCATCTGCTCCTCGACGTTGTCGATGACAGCACGCAACTGGCGGTCATTGTTCGCCGAGCAAACGAGGAAAATGTCCGCGAACGGCAAGTGGGAGCTCACATCGATGGCCACAATATCTGTCGCCAACTTGTCTGCGACAGCCTGCGCCGCGATGGCGGCACCTGCTCTGGCGTCTTGTGTTGCGGTCACTAGCTACCTCTCACAATCAATGAAACGAACACCTGGGCCAACCTGTCGTAAGAACAGGGTGTCACACCGCTGGTTCCAAGGACTCAGTCAATCCGCCGCACTGGCGGACACGCTCGCGCTTGGCGATGGTCGTGTCAGTGTGGAATCGGGAGCAAGACGGATGGCGGCTTGGGCACCGGCCGATCGCGCCGGGTTCACAACGAGCGAATCTGGCGGGAGTCCAAGAATCTGCGCGAGCCGCTCGCCGAGAGCACGGCTTGATTCGCCGGGAAGGTAGATCTTCGATACTTTCCGAGGGTTCTGTTGCCCACCCCACACCATTGTGAGCGCGTCTTGGGCGAAGAGAGCTTGTGTCGCCACAATCGAGGTATTACTGACCCCGGCCGCGAAAACCCGCACGCGGGGAAGGGCATCGCCAAAGCCGGGCCGCAGGATTGAGTTACGGAATAGCTTCTCCACGACCGGCTGGCTGGCAGCAGGTTTTAGCGTGTAAACAGCGTCCTTAGAAGTGCCGAAAACCTCGGTACCGATACCGAGAACCTCGGCTGGCGCTGTCGCGAACTCCCCGACGCGGTCAGTCAATGCCGTCTGAACCTGGAGCAGGATCTCGGAACTCTGTTCTGGCGATAATGAGGCGCGCGATAGAGCACCGAGGCTACCGACGATGCTACGGACGCGATCCACATTCCCCGGGAGTTTGAGTACCACTTGAGTGAACACCTCATCGAATCTGGCCATCCGAGCCTCTTGCGCCTCGCCGGGGTTGAGAGTGATCACGTAGGTCGCCGCCGCAGGGCCAAACAGCTGTCGCCTCCCGGATTTGACCAGAACCTTCAGCTCGCCATCGGGTCCAGGTCCGACGATGGCGGTTGCGCCGCTAACCGTCACTCCCCCAACCGCATCAACGAGTGCCGCGAAAGCCAACCGATCCAGGATCGTGGCCCCATCGACCGTAATGCCGAACTGGTTAGCGACATTTGCGGAGATGTCCTGTGGATTTGCACGTCCTCGCT
>JBLHZE010000042.1:0-11267 GCA_047631015.1 Actinomycetes bacterium | reverse complement strand
TCCCGTGCGGGATCCTGCGCCGGAGCGTCGATTTGTGCCCTCGGCGACCTACGCCAGAGCAGCTATTACAGATTTGGCGCCGGCCGCGAATGAGGAAAAGAACGCAACGCTGCCGGTTAGGCCCAGATCCTGGCCAGTCGAGTCGCGCAGTGTCAGGCGACGGCTCGCGCCAAACTTTTTCACCTCGACGGTGGTAGTCGAACGCTCAAAAGTCATGAGTTCCCGCTCCGGACGATTACCAAAACTTGGCAACGAGAATATGCGGATCTTGCTGTCGGTAACCGCAACGAGCATCCGGACTGATACGCCTTTGGACTGGGCATTGACCTCGCGAGACCCATGCACCGAGGCTGCACCCACGACGCCCTCGGTGATGGCGGATTCTGGGAGTCCTACCGTTGCAATGTCTGTCACCACGCCCCCCACAAAGATTGCCGTGTAGCTGTCCCGCAGTCCAAAAACACCGGCAGCGATCACCCGCTCGTGCTCTCCGAGCATCGCCTGAGCAGCACCTTCAAAATCTGTCGACATCACAGCACCTGTTCTTCGTTACGGGTCAACAGTGTGTTACCCGGTGAGGAAGCTCAAAACTACGACGGGTTGTCCTCGACGTCAAACGCTCGATTTCGAGCAGTTTCGAAAACTCATCTCTATGTAGAGAGTTGCCTTGTCGTAAGGGAAGCTGAGTATCCAGTTAGACGTACGGTTTTGCGACTCACCTGGGTACATTCGCACGGACGAAAGTTAAGAACGCTGGCAGCAACGTTGTCATCAAGGCCAAGCCGCTTTGCAGCAGCGGGCTGAGCATTCGGGCGAAGATTGTTGCCAATGACCCGAACATGGCCAAGGCTAGTTTTAAGCGAACGTGGGCAGTGAAAAAGCGCCCATCGGCGAGAGGCGACATCCTCTCGGATTGCCAAAAGCTGCTCCCGTAGCCACGCAACACTGCTACTCGCAGGGCGGGCGGCAGACCCCGCAGACGACGGCGTGAGATTGCGCCTGGCGAACCTCGCACCTGGAGTTAATTACCCCGCCCAGGACGTCTCCGACCGCCAAGCTAAGTCGCGTCATCCTGGCTGTGCGTGTCGGACTCCCATTGGGAGGGTTTGCCTATTTTGCTAATAGTCAAGCATCGTCCTTCGAATTGGGCGCACGTCTATTGCCGCCATGCCGGCGGTTAGAGATGCCTGTAGTCCTTCGTCGCTGTCCTCATAGACAAGGCAGTCTTTCGGTTTGACGCCCAGGCGCTCACTTGCTAAGAGAAAAATATCAGGCGACGGTTTGCCATTTTCGACGTCTTCGCGCGTCACAATCACGTCGAAAAGATCTGCGATTCCAAGAGAATTAATCACAGCGTAGACGGTGTCTTTCGCGCCGCCAGTTGCCAGTGCTATCACTCTCTTTCCGCGTTGCTGCTGTAGCAACAGTTCGACGTGCGGAACGAGTCTTACTTCGGAAGCCCGCTCTAGGAAAGCTTGATCGCGTGCGTTCGCGATCGCCTGCGCGTTGACACTTCGGCTATGCAGAAGGCCCACCTGAGACACCATTTCCGCAGTTGAAACGCCGGTACGCGCAGCGAACCACTCGTAAGACATTGGCAGCCCTTGCTGTGCCAATGCGTCTGATAGGACGCGGAAATTGATCTGTTGGGAATCAGCGAGTGTCCCGTCCCAATCAAAGAGAAGAGCTCGGACACCATCTCGAGGCTGTAATTCTTGGAAGTTATTCGCAGCAATCACAGATGGAGGCACCAGTCGATCCTGCCATACTCGGCGACCGGAATGAATTCTTCCACTAGCCACTAACCACTAACCACTAAGCCCAGGTCGTGATTGTGTCGCTGACCGCGTCGTCAGCGAAACGTGACCCCAAAGACGCCTTCCGAGTATTGGCGGGCGGGCGAGAAGTTCAACGTAAGTGGGCGGCAACGAGGGCTCGCGGTTCGTCGCGAAGTGTCACTATGCACCGACCGCTGTATTCCCTAAGCGGCACATTTCGAAACGCGTTCTGGCCGCGCCACGTCGCCGCTATTTATGTCGCGCCACGTCTCCGCTATTTATGTGCAGTTACTCTTGTAATAATCTTTAATTTCACCTTCAGCCGTCCTTAACTCACTGCCGTCCCAAATCGGTTTGTTCGACGCAGAAAGCGCTGAATTAACTGCCTTCACGAGGCCGTCCGCTGAGCCATCAGTCGGTGCCGTCGCCTTGACCTTGTTCAGATCGAGCTGCAGATCGTCCCAGTAAGGGCTACCGGCTGCGTTTTTGCTGTTGAAAAGATTCAGGATTTTATCCGGGGTGCCACTGTCAAAGACGACACTTTTTAAGTTCACGCAAAGCGGTGTCGCACCCGGATCAGTCGAACATGAGCCAACGGATAGGCTCAGAAGCGGTGCTACTAGCAAAATTATGTATGCTTTTTTCACTCTGAACAGCATACCCGTCTCCCGATTGACATGCCCCCGACGTCGGCCTCTGATCGTGCTAGATCACTTTACGTTCTTGAAGTTCAGCGAGGGTGGCCACGGGCAAGAGCCATTGGGACCAGGACTCGGTGTGGCCGTCTTCGCCTTCCTTGATTCCGGTGCCCAAGATATTGCCGAGCTAATGTCCATGCCGCCGCTGGGCCGCGGGCTCTGCCCTATCGAGTTCTAGAGGGCTGCTCACCCGTCCACTAACAGCCACCCATTTAGGGCACTTTTTCGGGTCGATGTCTACGCACGGGCGATACGGACACCCCGATATTCGTGAGTCCCAGCTGGTTGTTGCGGCCTGGCGGGTGTCCGGCGGTCGACCCGGCTAGGGCCGCTAGCTGACCGCTGGCGCGCGGTATTGGTGTTGGCGGATCCGATTCGATTGAGACGATCGGGTTGCCCGGGTTGCCCGGGTTGCTCTGGGTGCCCTACTGGTGTTGGATGGCGATGTAGGTCGTGGGGAAGTTGTAGCGAGGGCGGGAATCGGAATGCAGCGGTTGTGGGCAGTGGTGTGTGCGTTGGTGTTGTGTGTTGCTGGGGTGGTGGGTGTTCAACAGCCGGCGGCGGCCGCCGGCGTGACGTGGACCGCGCAGACCGCACCCGAAGGCTTCTGGAACTCGGTGACGTATGGCAATGGCCTGTTTGTTGCTGTCGGTGACGATGACACGAATCAGGTGATGACGTCCCCGGATGGGGTGGACTGGACCGCGCAGACCGCACCCGATGCCGATTGGGTCTCGGTGACGTATGGCGATGGCCTGTTTGTTGCTGTCGGTGATGGCACGAAGCCGGTGATGACGTCCCCGGATGGGGTGACGTGGACCGCGCAGACCGCACCCGATACCGATTGGTACTCGGTGACGTATGGCAATGGCCTGTTTGTTGCTGTCGGTGATGGCACGAAGCAGGTGATGACGTCAGGCAAGCTGGACGCGCAGGTGACGGTGAACGCGCGCAAGGAGTCCAAGAAGTTGACGTCCGGGAAGAAGTACAAGGTCGTTCGCTCAGCTAGCACCAATGCCACCCTCACCAAGGCCAACGCCCGGTGTTACCTCAACGGTAAGCGTCTCAAGGGCAAGAGCAAGCGTGCCCTGTGTAGGACGAAAGTTAAGAACACTGGCAGCAACGTTGTCATCACGGCCAAGCCGCTTTGCAGCAGCGGGCTCAGCATTCGGGCGAAGATTGTTGCCAATGACCCGAACATGGCCAAGGCTAGTTTTAAGCGAACGTGGGCTGTGAAAAAGCGCCCATCGGCGAGAGGCGACATCCTCTCGGATTGCCAAAAGCTGCTCCCCTAGCCACGCAACACTGCTACTCGCAGGGCGGGCGGCAGACCCCGCAGACGACGGCGTGAGATTGCGCCTGGCCGGCTATCAACGAACACCCAGGCACTGCCCCGCGGGCTACGGGATTTCACCCGATGTCCGGCAGGCGAGGTCCGGTCCTGGCATGGTGACACATGCTGATCTCACTAGCGCGGATGTGACCCAACACGTGGACGGGGTTCCGGGTCCTCCTCCGGACACCAATCGCGGGATGTATCCCGTAACCCCAGCGCCGCAGATTCTGCGGCAGATCACCGCCAGTTTCCCTTCGGCGACGTCGGTGGCGGACCCGCCAGCATTCTCGCAATCGCTGTCCCGAACAGCTTGACGAGACCAACGACCCACCCACCCTCTGTCACGACGGGCTCTGGCGCGCCAAGTGCCACGACAGGAGCCGACGTCAGATCGAGCTGACTCAAGATCACCATGTCAACGTGGCGGGGGAACACTACAGTGCATATATGGACAACGAAGTAGCTGATCAGGCAACGCCAGAGCACATGAAGTTCCATGCGATGGACGAAATGTCCACCGCCGACTATGAAGTCCTCAAGCACGTCCACCAGGAGAACCTCGATCACCTACCAGAGTTACTACTAGGGTTCCTTGACAGCTTGGGCGGCGATGAGGCGTACCCAGTCGATCGACGCACCCATTCCATTCAAGCGGCCACCCGAGCACTGCGAGATGGACGCGATGAGGAGTACATCGTTGTCGCTCTACTCCATGACATCGGGGAGGCCATGGGGCCGCTGAATCATGGCGAGGTGATCGCGGCGATTCTGCATCCATTCATCTCCGAGGAGAACCACTGGATGCTGGAACACCATCCCCTCTTCCAGACCTACTTCTACGGCGGTGGCGTGGGTATTGATCCGAACGGCCGAGAGGCGTTTCGGGATTCACCTCATTTTGAGCGAACTGCCGAGTTCTGCGCCTTGTATGACGAAGTCTCATTCGATCCTGACTACGCCAACGAGCCAGTCGAAACCTTCATCCCGATGGTTCATCGGGTACTTGGAATGCAGTGGTCACCCCCGACTGCGCACGAGTGAAATGCTGGGACGCTCTGAATACCACGCGGTCAGCCGTCGCGGGCAGATTCTAGGATGGGGTGGCGGCGTCGACGGCGATGACGAGGTCTCCGAGGGCTGCTCGAGAATCGGTATTTTCGAAGTTTGAGGTGAGTGCAACGGTTTGCCCGCCGTCTGTCATGTGGACCACGTTGGATACGAACCCGTCGATTGCCCCGGAATGGCCCCAACCAGTTCCTTGACCATCAACCTTGTACTGCAGGAGCCCGAGGCTGCCCCCCGTCCAGCGCAGCGTTCCGTAGGGAGGCTTGTCGGACAGGGCGGTGATCGACTGGGGTGTCGGCGTGGTGAGCAGGGCACGATGAGCAGGGTCGAGTACCTCTCCGGCGACGAGGTTGCGCATCCAGGTGGCTAGATCCGCGGAGGTCGACACGATCGCTCCAGCCGCCCACGCGACCGTCCAGTCGAAACCGTCGGCGATTGGAATGATCGTGAAGCCCGGTTGCTGCACACAGTCTGGCTGCCCGGGGTAACCGCAGTTCAGACGCGAACCATCGACTGTCGGAGGCTGGACGCTGCCTTCCCACACGTACGTGCTGCGCAACTCGAGTGGATCGAAGAAGCGTGCCTTGACCTCTTGAGCCCAGGTGGCTCCGGTGACTTGTTCGGCGATGATGCCCAGCATTATGTAGTTCGTGTTGCTGTAGGACCAACCCGTGCCCGGGGCGAACACTGGGTCGTCGGCGCGTGACAACTTGACCAGTCTTTGCGGCGAGTCCGTGGCCGTGCGATCGGGATTAGCAATGAAGTTTGGGATACCACTGGTGTGACCTAGCAGCATCTCCACGGTGATGTTCTTGGCGTTCGGGTAGGTAATCCACTTACTGATCGGGTCTGCGAGTGAGAGTTCGCCTTCTTGATCGAGTTGCAGGATGAGAGCAGCGGTGAACGACTTCGTCGTGCTACCGACATGGAATCGGTCACCAGCGGCGAGTGGGATCTGACCGGGTGGATTTTGTGAGCCGGACACCACCTGGTTCAGGGTGGACGAAGCGGACGCAGGTGCCGAAGCGGACGCAGTTGACGACGCGACGGCGGCTGATGAAGTTGCACGGTCTTCGGTGATCGCCGCAGCCGTCAGCCCAGGGATCTGCACGCCCCACCCTTGCGCTTGGTTGGCGCGAATATCCTCGACGGTGTCGCTCAGAGCGACACGGACTGGGTCGCCACCTTGTGGGTCGGGTGTGGTGTTGCTACAGCCGCTCATCCCGGCGATCGCCACCGCCGCGAGTATCAGCCCAAGGGCGCGGATGCCGGTTCGTTGTTCGAACATTGAGTTGGCGCTCCTCGTCTGACTTATCGCTGGTTCGACTGCTGCTGGGTCCGACGCTAGTGGATCACCGCCGCTGTGGGTGGCCGGTGCTCAGGGTTGTGGCCCCACAAGGTTGTTTCGAGGAGGTTGACACGAGTGGCTTAACGCCAGGCATGTGGGGGGTCAAGAAGCGCGCCAACAAGCGGATCCAGCCTTCTTTCTTGGTGTCTGGGTTCGCCGGTGGCACGATGTCGTCGTCCGCAGGTCAAAGGTCCCGGGCTCGGCGGGGTTCGCCGCCAGTTCGCGGCTGGTACCGGTAGAGCCAGTAACCGCAGACTCGGCCAGTCACTTGCCTCGCAACAGAGGCACCTCAGCGACAACCAAAGTTGGTGAACACCAAATGGATCTTCGCGCTATCCTCACCACATGCGAACCCAAAAAATCGGGGCGCATCCCGCGATCGAGAGTCCCTATCCCCCTCCGGACACCAATCCACGTGATGTATCCCGTAACCCCAGCGCAGCGGAATCTCCCGCAGATCAGCGCCAATTCCCCTCGGCGACGTCGGTGGCGGACCCGCCAGCATTCTCGCAATCGCTGTCCCGAACGGCCTGACGAGACCAACGACCCACCCACCCTCTGTCACTACGGGCTCTGGCGCACCCAGCTTCGCGACGAGGGCTGACGTGGCGCCGGCATCGATTGGTGACCCCCGCGGTGAGCGTGACCCGGTCGCGACGATCTCTGCCATATGTCGACGCCTGCCGTACACTCATTCTGGATGCGCGGGTTCCGTGGGATCTAGCTGCGCACAAATCACACCCCGGAAGGCGCCTCCCCCATGAAGACGAATCTGAGCTCGAAGCTCAATTACCCGCTTCTGGCATTCGGCAACCGTGCCGCGATGATTGCGGTAGTCGCGATTATCGCGCTGCTTGCCAGCTCCCTTGCGGCGTCGTCACCCGCGTACGCGGTGGCTCCGGTGATGGAGTTGTCCAAGAGTTCATCGGCCGGGACGGTCCAACCTGGCGAACAGCTCGAATACCGCATTGAACTGACGTGCTCCGGCTTACAAGAAGGCTGTGTCGACGCAACGATTACGGATACGCTTCCTGCCGAATTCGACGTCGCGTCGATTCCGAACTCCAGTAGCGAACGCGACGTCACGTACGACGCCAACACTCGTGTGCTGACGGTTAAGTTCCTGCTGCCGATCACAAATCCGGCCTCGACGAGCGGACTGCCTGCAGGCGCTACTCGCTCAGTGTCAGTTGGAATGCGGTTGCCAGTAGCGACTGCCGTCACCAATGGTCAGGTCATCCCGAATAAGGCAGTCGCGACAGCCACTAACGCCTTGCCCGTTGACTCGTCAGTGAATGTCGTTGCTCAGGTCCCAGTGGAGGTTCGTCCCCGAGCAACGAAGAACTGGTCTCCGAGTGGGTCAATCGCCCAGTCCGGCGACTCGAGCAGCCTCACCCTCGGCGTGCGCAACGCATCATCGACTTCGGCGGATGTTCGGTCACTTCGGATCACAGATGACACCGAGGAAACATTCAACGCGTTCGATGTGACCCAAATCGGCCCGATCGCGACCTACCCGGCGGGGGCGGATCGCGTCATTGTTGGGGTTTGCACAAAGGCAATCGGCACTCCCTGTACGAACGACTGGACCGAATCGGGACAGCTGTCAGGTTCGGGACCGTTTACTCCTCCTGGAGGAGTCGCCCTTGCCGACATAACCGGGCTCCAGTTTACCTTCCTGTCAGTTAGCGGCGATCCACTTCCGTTCAGCGCCGATCAAGGCCAAATCGACGTCGGGCTCGAGTTGCGCGATACGTACCGTTCCAATGGAGCGCCGGTCCAGCCGCAGACCCGGCTCGTCATCACGAATGAGGTCACGCCGGAGGCAATCGTGGACGGCGGCGGCTCGACCACGGGGCCCAAGGCCGACGCCAACTATGCGATCGACCCAGACACGATCGTGGTGCAGGCAACTAAGAACATGTACGCAGACAACAGCGGCAACTGGAAAACGAACGGCAACATCGTGGTCGGGGAGAACTCCGGCCTAACGATGACGCTAAAAGCAACGAACCAATCGTCGGGCCCGGTCAAGACCCTCGTGATTGATGAACCCTCGCCGAGTGCAGTCCAAGAGTTCGACAAGATCGACCTGACAAAAGCACGGTTCACTTGGCCGGCGGGTTCAACAACCGCAACCCTGGCGGTTGTTTGCCGTAGCGGGGCAAGTCCCGCACCGGTCGTATTCCAAAAAGCAACGTCGCCAGCAACTGTCTACGTCAATGATCTCGGGTGCGAGCCGGGAGCGTTCCCCGGCAGTGTGCGCATGACCTACCTCGGTGAGGATGGCTCTGGCAACGGAACGATCGAATCGGGCGCCGATGGTCAACTCGATTTGCACGGAACTGCACCGCGGGTGGATCAGCAAGACGTATCCGATGGCCTGAAGAACTGCTTTGAAGCATCGGCGACTACCCCGCAGTCGTCAAGTGCAGCTTCGATCGCGTGCAAGACCGCGAATGTCTCCAATCCGACGCCGGGATTTGGTACGACCGTGAAGAGCGCCGGAGGAGTTACGACGATCGTCCCGGGGCAAGTGATGCGGTTCAACATGCGCGTCAGGAACGGCGGCAACGTGCCCCTCAACGGGGTGTTCTTCGTCGACCCAGTTGATCCCAGCGCGAGCCCGGTGCCATTCGACATTGTGAGGCTGGATCGCATCACCTCTTCCAGTACACCAGCGAATACCAAAGAGGTATGGGATCCGCAAGCTGGCGGTGGTTCTGGTGCGTACGTCGCATACAACCGGTCAGATACCGCTTTGATGGAGCGGGCAACGGGAATCAGGGTGATCGCAACCGAACCGCTCCCGGTGAACGGGACCTTTCGAGTCAACATCGACGTATTGGTCCGCGACGGAGTCCCGGCGGATGGCAGCGTCAAGTTCCCGAACTGCGCTCAAGCAGGGTACGACGGCTCACTTATCGGATCGCCAGTCTGCGCTCCGGAGGTCACGGTGGAGGGCGCCGACGCGGGCGCTTCGCTGTCAAAGGAAATCCTGCCGTCGAGCATCTTGCGACCCGAGGTGGGTCTTCCACCGCAGGTTGCGACCGTGAAACACCGGATCAATAACAGTGGCAACATGTACCTGAAGAATCTGGTCTTCACAGATAAGGATCACGATTTCTTCGACGGGGTGACCTTTAGCAACAACATCCACGTCAACATGCCGCCGGGCGCAAACCGCGTTCAAGTCGATGCCTGCACAACGCAATGCAAAACCGATGTCTGGACTGACGGAACCAGGACGAACAATACGAACCCGGGACTCCCCAGCGGCGTTAACGCTGCGGACGTTCAGGGCATACGAGTTACCTTCACGAAAAGCAACAATGGGTACTCGCTATTGCCAGGGAAGAACTTCCCCGCTAGTGGCTCCTGCAAGAGCTCCAGCGTGTGCTTCGACGTCACGGCGCGCGAGTTCCTTCGATCGAATCCGACAACGCCGATCCCTGCCCAGTTAGTCGACAGCAGTGATGGGTCATTCGAGTGGACCAATGGTGTCGTGCCGCTGTCGCCGGTCACCTCAACACTTGATGTCGTGAATGGCACGGCAAAGATGAGGTTCGCGAAGGGCCCCGATAGTCGCATCGGCCCGGGGGACCAGGCTCCGTTTGATCTGACACTGGAAAACACCGGAACGACGGCGATCGTTGATCCCGTCATCACAGATCCGTTCCCCGACGACCTAACGCTCGAAGAGAACGCGCCCGGTGGCAGTCCGGGGCGGCCCTTTGTTGTGTCCTATCCGGCGCTGCCCTCGGGGTACGCACCGCTACCCTCAGCCGACGTTGACTACGTCGAGACCAAGGACGGAGTCGATGCGAACCGGATCACGAAAGCTACGTGGACCTTTACTGGCTGGAATCTTCCCCCTGGTGGAAAGCTGAATATCCGAATCTACGTGAAGCTCACGCCGGGCACTCCTGCGTCCGAGACGATCACTAACACGGCAGGCTCGCACGGCTCGAACTCGACAATTACCTGTGCGAGTGGCAACACTTCTGTCACGGATGACCCGACCTACGGCGACGGGCTCTACTGCCTGGATCCGGCCACTATCGAGTCGCTCTCCGGTAACGCGGTCGAGGCACAGAAATGGAGTGCCGGCAATCCCGCGCTGGGTTTCTACAACACGGTGACAAACCAGGCCGTGAAGATTGGCGACCCGTCCTGCTCCCAGTACATCGATAACGGCCGCACCTACACTCGCTTCCCGTGTGCGGCGGCAGTCAATCCAGGGGAGACTATCTACAACCTCATCCGGTTGGTCAACGCTGGAACGAACGATATGACAAGTGCCGTGGCCGTCGACGGGCTCCCAGTCCAGAGAGACACTGGCGTGCTGCTAACCGGATCGGCTCGTGGAACCGACTGGAGTACTCGGCCAACAATGCTGACTCCGGTCACGATGTCCGAGACGTACACGGGGGTTTCCACTGGATACACCAATAGTGCCTACGCTGGCGCTGCCGGAACGCCGCAGATTTGCAACGCGGACCTCACTGGTGGGACATGTCTACCGACTGCCTTCAATGATTCGTTCTCGGATGCTGCGATTGGTTTCCGGACGGAGATGAACTTCGGGACTCCGCTGACTCCTGGCCAGGGCGTGACGTTGACCTGGACGATGAAGTCGCCACTCATGCTCGACACAACGGCAACGCTTCCGGCGGCCTGGAACTCCTTCGCTCAACGCGGGACTTTCACTGGTGGCATTCAAACCGCTGCATCAGAGCCACTCGAGGTGGGCACGGTGATGAGGTTCGGGGCGATCAAGGTCTCCAAGCAGGTATTCGGAGTACTGCCTGGAACTACCTTGCCCCCGTTCAGCATGGGCTACCGCTGCACGATCTCCGGCCAGGAGATTTCGTCCGGGACCATAGATGTTGTTGACGGGAATACCGCTGAGCTGCCGTTGCAGCCCACCGGTGCCGAATGCTCGGTTTGGGAAATCGAAACCAATGGCGCCAGTAGTCCGAACGCTGGTGAAGGGAACGCTGTTGTTATCACCGTTCCCGATCCAACGACAGACCCGGCAG
>JBLHZE010000041.1:0-11368 GCA_047631015.1 Actinomycetes bacterium | reverse complement strand
TTGCCAATGCGTTGATCGCTGAATGTGCCTTCTCGAAAATCCTGGGGACAGCTCCCATGAAGGTTGGCTTAATAGTCGCCAAGTTCTCCATAATTTTAGGAACGCGCCCGTCGACCGCTGTCGGAAAACCCATTTCCACGGTCACTGCCATCAGGACGGTGCCAAAGACGTGAGCCATTGGAAGCCAGAGGAACTGCAGATCTCCGTCGTCAATGACATCTGCTTCGCGGATAGCCGCCCCGACATATGCCCAGCTCGCATGGGTGATCTCCACACCTTTTGGACGACCAGTTGTCCCCGAGGTGTAAATAAGCGTCGCGAGCTGATCACCGGTCACCGGTCACCGCCCCGCCGGCGAGGGCTATCCCGAACTGAGACAAGATCCACTTCATTGATGTGTTCGCTGCGATCGCTACTCGCTGTTCCGGTTCGACTCCAAGCGCGATCAAACCCGCGGCGATCAGAGTCGCCTCATCACCGGTCTCTTGCCATGTAAGCTCGTGCCATCGCTCGCTATCGTCGGGGTATGAGAAGGCATGGCCTCCACCGGAGCTCTCGACGCGGTTGAGCAACATTGCAGTGAACGATTCCTGCGCAGCGGGAAGCTCTTCGAGTGAGCGATAAATAGTAGTCATTGTTGCTATCTCCTACGTCGTGGTTCGTCGATGCTGCTCAAAGATTGGTACCTGTTACGCGTCTATCTCGACAAATAGTTCGGCGTGCGTGTCAGACACGCGAGAATCGGCGTCACCGGCATGTCTGGCCCGAGCGCGTACATGTTGTCTATGCACAGCAATTAGGTACGGAATGCCCAGAATGACAGCGGCGGCGCCCCCGATCGCTACACCGGTTGGCGCAGTGACGGAAAGCAACGCCAGCCCGGTTATGACGAGCCAGAGAAGGACAATCACCACGCCGACCGCGAACAGCCTTGTCTCAGACCGGCCGCCGATCTGGTCCGGTGCCGTGACGTCGTCCACATGTGCAGTGGCCTGTTCTGGTTCTTCCGTACGAACCGAGAGGACATCTGTCACCGGCTCTCGCACAGCGAGGGGTGCTGGCGTTGACGCAACTTCCTGAGTTTTGGTTTTGGCTGGCGGCGGAACTGGAGTGAGAGCCGGCGGCGGAGCCGAGACTGGAGCCGGAGCTGGCGTGAGAGGTTGCGCCGGAGCCGAAGTCGGCGTGCGGCGCGGAGCTGGCGTGAGAGCCGACCTCGGAGTCGAGACTGGAGGCAGAGCTGGTGCTGGATGTGGGACAGGACCTGGGGGCGCGATTGCTACCCGTTGCTGGGGAACTGTGGGACCGGACTCGCTGGACTCCTGGACCAGCTGGTAATACCCGCGGCGCGGCTTCGCTACGCCGCCGTCAGCTTGTAGTTTGCGCAGAGCTCGCGTCAGCTGTCCCTCCGGCACCGACTCAACGCCCAACTCCAAACACAACTCCGCACGTAGATCCATGAGCCGAGTGGGACTGCCGTCAGCCAGGACGCGTCTGATCTGCGCCCGAAGATCGGCTTGGCTATTTTTAGGCGCCGCGTAGCTCTGCTTTTTCTCCATCACGCTACTCGCCATCTACTACCTAGGAGACTAATCACTACCGCTGACTTCCTCGGACTTCGTCGGGCCTAACAGGTCCAGCTAAGCCCTTATCGGCACGCTAGGTGTCAGGAGCGCTCGATGGTTCACCCAATCGGCGCATTGTTCATAGATTTTGGTGGCTCGCACCGGTCCATCGATTGAATCAGCGGCAGGCTATTGCGCTGCCGACAATCAGCTGCCACCAGAGAGCAAACCTGCAAGCATTGATTAGACGTGGGAAGCTCTGAGATATGGCTGACCAAATCCGAGTGCCTGGTCCCGGCCTTGGTCCTGAGACTGACGGGATAAGCGCCACGACGCCACTGCAGCTTGCTGCCAAACTTACCCGCCCGATTACGTTCGTGATGGCTGGAGGCGGTGCCCACGGCTGTGTGCAGTGGGGACTATTGCAGGCCCTCTACGAGACAGATATCCGACCCGATGCACTGATCGGTACTTCAGCGGGGGCGCTGACGTGTGCAGTCGTGGCAGAGAATCCGATTTCGGCCACTAATCGTCTCACCTACGTCTGGAGTCAGCTGGATCTAGACGTTCTTGTGGGCAAATCGTGGCTCTCAATGATCGCAGCAGCGAGGAAACGCAGTGACTCGCTCGTCGACAGCAGTTCGGAACGGGACGCGATCGGCGCGATCTTATCTGCCCGCGACTTCACGGACCTTGCTCTTCCGATGGCTGCGGTTGCCACTGACCTGGCAACGGGCGCGGCGACTGCACTGGACTCGGGACCGCTAATTCCGGCACTGCTCGCATCGTCAGCTATCCCCGGGGTTCTGCCACCGGTGACAATTGACGGTCGGCGGTATGTTGATGGTCTGGCAAGCGCAAACCTCCCCGCCGGGTTAGCCGTTGAGCGGGGCGCTGGCTCAGTGGTTGTCCTGGGCACCGGCTCCCGATCACTCACACCCGTGTCTGCGTCCTTGCCGAAAGTTGTTGCCCGAGTTAACGCGATACTCAATGCAAGCCAGCGCCGCAGTCAGCTGGTCGCCGCCGGAAGTGATGTGCCTGTGGTCTTGCTCCCAACTCCCAACGATATGGGGGGTGTGCTGGACTTCCGCGAAACGATGAGTGCAGCGCGTAAGTCCTACGAGTTAGGTCGAGAATTCCTGTATGACCTTTCATCGCTGACTACGGGGCGACGTCTGCCCCCCGGCGTTTACGCCCGGTCGGAGGATATCCGCGGTGATTCGCAGCTCACCGAGATGGCGACGGACATCCCCACCGGATCGTTCAGTGCAGCAATTAAACGCCTGAGGAGTTCCTCATGAGTTCCCAGACGGCACGCGCACGCTTGCGACTACCGGAGCCTTTGGCCTACGTCTTCACCGGTGGTTTGGCCCGATCGGCCGCCCAAATCGGAATGATTACACCGCTGAATGACGCGGAACTTTATCCGAATATGGTTGTCGGCTCCTCTACCGGAGCAGTCAATGCGGCCCTGTTCGCCCGTGACCCTGACGACTTCACTGCTAGTGCCACCCGGCTCTGGGCCGGAGTTGCCAGAGACAAAGCCCTGACCTCGATTAGGCGCTCCACGGTTCGCGGACTCGCTAGCTCACAAGCACCCAGAACCCAAAACATGCTCCGAAAACATCTGGACCCGGCGTTTGGGTCGACATCGTTCGAACAGCTTTCCGTGCCCCTGAGAGTTACTGCTACACAGCTAGTGAGCGGCCAACCCGCCATCATCGACTCTGGACCGGTGGTCGATGCACTACTGGCAAGTATGGCCTTCCCGGGGATTATGCCACCGTGCGAGCTACCCGACGGACAGCTCGTGGTGGATGGCAGTGTGGTTGCCGATGTTCCCGTCATGCAGGCACTCGCGGCCGGAGCCAAGAGCGCAGTCGTTTTAGATACCGGAAGCTCCGCAGTCGACGAATCGGCCGTCTCTGATATCAGCTGGTACCACGTCATGGCATTGGCAGCCACTCATATGCTGCGCAGCCGGGCACCCCATCATGTCGCTTCTGCTGCGGCCGAAATACCGGTGATCGTTGTTAGCTCCAGCAGTGGAAATGCATTCGATCTGCGCAATGCGTTGGAGACGGTACCGTCTGGCGAAGCGGCCGCATCCCGCGTCCTCGGCGCGATTGACCAGCAGCTAGGAAGGTCCCGCCGCCTCCTCCGTCCCGGCCACTATGGAGACGAACTTCTGTCGCGATAGGGCAACCCGCAGGAGTTTTCTTGACTGCTAACTATTTTGTGGCCGATTTGCTTGCAGGAGCCTTCTTCGCAGGAGCCTTCTTCGCAGGAGCCTTCTTCGCGGCCGTCTTCTTCGCGGCCGCCTTCTTCGCAGGAGCCTTCTTCGCGGCCGTCTTCTTCGCGGCCGTCTTCTTCGCCGCCGCCTTCTTCGCGGGCGCCTTCTTCGCGGGCGCCTTCTTCGCCGCGCGTCTCTTCGGAGCTCGCTCATCAGTGCTCTTACCAGCAGTTACAACATCGGTTTCCGGAAGTGGATTAGTCTCCGGCACAGGCTTGCCGATTACCTCAGAGAACCCCGCACGCAATGACGACATCAGCAAATCACGGTCAGTAATCGCAGCATCATCCATGGCAACGCCGAGTGAAGCCGTACCCGTGTAGGTCAACAGGGCGACAAAGACGGCCGCACCAATGGGGGGCGGAAGCGGTACTATCGCCTCCACTTTCGCTCCTGCCAGGTACACCGGAATCGGCGGACCGGGAACATTCGAGGCCGTCACATCGCTGGCCTGCGCGGCAATTGTCAGTAGTTCGTGCGGTATAAACCGACTGATCTCACCCAACTGATCCGTATAGTCCAACGACGGTTCTGCGCGCATCCGCTTCACAGACTCCTGCACGCGATTCATCAGGCTGGGGATGTCCGTGATATTTGTCGGCAGTTCGAACCGGGCAATCGTGACCGCGTTTTGCGCCTCTTCTCCCTTCTTCCTAGTACTGATCGGCATATTGATGTTCAACTCGTCAACCGGCTCGCCGAGCGCTTCGTGATATTCCCTCATCCCGATAGACACGGCAGCCAGAAACGCATCATTAATGGTGTGGCCGCGCGTCTTTGCCGCCGAATGTAGATCAGAAAACGGGATATCGAAGTTCCCAAAGTGGTAGTTGATACTGCGCTTGCGCATTAACGGTGACAACGGGGACGTCGGAGTATTCGCCATCCGCGCGAGCGAAGAGACTGTCTCGCTAATTCGCTCAACCGTCTCTTGCGGCGCGGTGAGAGCCTCCATCAATACAGGTACGACACCCTTGATGAGGTCTGATGCCGTTCTCAACAGCCAATCGGTATTGTCCTGCACCATGATCTCGGCGAAACTACGTGGAGTCAGCGTGACGGGTGCTGGGGCATCAAGCATCGGCCCAAGATCTGGTGCCTCGGGTGTGATGTCAACAATTGCGGCGCCGAGCTGCATCGCTCCCTGCCCATCTGCGATCGCATGATGCAGTTTCGAGATCAACGCTGCGCGGCCGCCTGGTAGTCCCTCCAGCAGAGTTACTCGCCATAGCGGTCGATCTGGATCAAAGTCCGTCATACTCTGTCGGCCACACTCGTCCAGGACGTCCTGCCACGCAGTTCCTTCCGTGACCGTGAATCGGCGCACGTGGAAGCTTAAATCGAAGTTCGGGTCGACAACGAGTCGGGGATTAGCGATGCCGACCGGACCTTCTACGATGCGCTGGCGAAGAATGGGCACAATCCGACTCGCCCGCTCATAGCGATCCACGAGCACATCCCAGTCCGGAGACTCCTCGAGTACCAAGAGTCCGATCATCGTCGATCGCATGATCGGATCCTCAGCCGCCGCTCGCCACGTCGCGTAGTCCCAACCAGAAAGTCGCTCGGCTGCGTGCACTGAATTCTCCTGTTATCTCGTCGTGCATTCTCATGCGGTAGAGAACAAACTAACCGTTTATTGGCCTCGTGCGCTCACCAATGAACTCCGATCGTGTTAACCCCGCTTCAGCAGGCGGCGGGAGACCACAACCCTCGGCCAGCCGTTTTCGCTGATTCTTGTGCCGCGCGATACACGGCGGTGTATTGATGCGCGACATTCGTCTCGTACTGCCGGGCATAGCCTTCGCGGAGCATCACACGTCCGTAGTCGGTCGTATCGTCGAGGAAGACGAAGGCTAAATCTCGGTCATACCGGTCCTGCGGATTCTGACCTTCCGCGGTTTGAAGCCACACGTCACGACCAGCCAAGAGCTCTCGGCCCTGCGCACTAGCTTCCGGCCCGTAGCACTCTTGGGTGGTGTAGGGCCCAGAAACTTCTGGAGTATCGATCCCAACAATCCGGACCGTCACCTCCTCACCTAGCTTGTCAACTCTGATCGTGTCACCGTCGATAACTTTTGTGACGCGGTATGGCCCAGACCATTCCAGTGGGCCCTCACCTGTGCGCAAGGGATCGGCTTGGGGGCTTGAGATGTCGGCTGCGCAGCCGGTAGAAAACGTCGCCAGTGCAAGAACGATCCCTACTGCGCGCATCCCGACCCGACCCCGGCGCCGGCGTTGCATAGTGTTGCCTTGGCGATGCATAGAAGGACAAGCTAGTACACGTCGTCGGAACTAGTCGAGCTCCGCGCTATCACGGACCAGGGGGGGACTATGGGCACGCGTATCCATCTGCGGCGGGCCAGCCCTGGCGATGTTGAGGCGATACGACATGTGGAGATTGCTGCGGGCACACTCTTCCTTACAATCGGGATGGCACATATTGCCAGCGATTCCCCGCCTACACGGCGACTCCTACGGACAGCCCTAGACCGCGACCTTCTCTGGGTTGCGGTCGCGGATGGTGACGGTGATTACGGACACGAGGAATTGGTGGTTGCCTACGGTCTAGGGAGTCAACTGGACGGCCATCTACACCTTGAGCAGGTATCAGTCCGACCCGACTATGGCCGACGTGGGATTGGCGCCCAGATATTTTCGGCTTTCGAGTTGAACGCGGCCCGTGCGGGTATGCCCATGTCCACACTCTTCACATTTGCCGACGTACCGTGGAATGCCCCTTACTATCGGCGACTTGGGTATCGGGAACTGCGCGCTGATGCGTTCGGGCCGCAGTTAGCTAACGCGCTCAGGTTGGAGAAAAAAGCTGACGGCGACGGACCGTCGAGAATAGCGATGTACCGAACGCTGGTGACGGAGATCCGGGATAACAGTTAAATGAGCACCGGGAGGGTCGTCCTCAGATACTGATTTCGCCTTACCGGTAGGCGATCGCTGGTCGAGGACCCGAGAAGTAGGATTGAATAGAGCACAGAACACCCTGACGGAGGATTGATGTCTCTCGCAAGAGCGCCCAAATCGCTTACTGGCACGGCGAGCAGGCGAGTGCAGCTCATCCTGTTCGCAGCCGCGGGGGTCGTAATCCTGGCTAGCTGCTCGCCCGCGGGTGACAACGCTGAGTCTGAGTCACAGGTACTTCCACCCTCATCGGCTTCATCAGCACCGACTCCGTCTTTGTCGGCCGAGCCTGGTTCAGCCCGGGCGGCGGCCAACACTCGCACAGCGATCGAGTCGGTCGATTGGGGTGACGGGCGCAATACAGCGGGCATGGAGGAGGGGGTGCCGAACCCGTCCGATTGGTATTCCGCTGCATTTGGTGAACGGACAACTGAAAAGATCGTGTATCTCACCTACGACGACGGCCCCTGGCCTCCATACACCAACCAAGTACTCTCCCTGCTGGCCGAAAATAATGCGAAAGCCACCTTTTTTGTTCCCGGGAATCAGGCACAACAGCATCCTGCTCTCTTAGATCGGATCATCGCGGAGGGCAATGCACTCGGTAACCACACGATGACCCACGCCGACCTCGTGGGTATGAACCGGCAGCAGATTCGAGCCGAGCTCAGCCAAGTAGAGCGGGCAGTTGGACCAACCCTTGGTTCCTGTATGCGCCCGCCCTACGGGCTCATCGATACCAAAGTGGCATCCGTCTCGGCGAAACTCGCGCTAATGCCGATTCTATGGACAGCACATGCACAGGACTGGGCCCCAAGAACGGTTTCGGCGATGGTAAAGATGTTGAAGAAGGGCACAGAGCCCGGGGCCGTCATCTTGTTACACGACAGTGCCAACAAGGAAAAGACTATAGAGACGACCCGCCAGATGCTGCCGTGGTGGAAGTCCAAGGGCTATCGGCTAGAAACTGTTCCGGCATGTCGTGTCAGCTAGCAGTCGCGAACGCAAAAGTCCCCCGGAACCATTGAGGTTCCGAGGGACTTTTACTTGAATCACTAAAGTTCTGACATCACATCTAGCGAGATCGAACTCAGCAGTGTCAAGAAGAGCTGCAGTTAGACGGCGCGAACCTGGTCTGCCTGCGGGCCCTTCTGGCCCTGGGTGATCTCAAACTCGACGCGCTGTCCTTCGTCTAGGGTGCGGAAGCCGTCACTCGAAATTGCGGAGTAGTGGACGAAAACGTCCGCGCCGCCGCCATCTTGCTCAATGAATCCGAAACCTTTTTCGGAGTTGAACCATTTAACTGTACCTTGTGCCATTTTTTTTTGTTCTCCTTGTTTTGTGGCGAAATGCCACTGCACAGTCTGGCATGGATCAAACAGATTCACTACATGAGGTCGGATAATGTTGAAAATCAATTGAAAAAGTTCCTGAACGGGCACGCCCGGGCGGCTAGTTTGGAGTCCTACCCGCTATTCGAAACGTCACTGGGACGTTCGGTCCCCCCGGGCTCGCCCTCACGGTTACTGCTCGGTCAGTCTGAAAATCAACAGCCTGCTCACTTCTTACCGTAGTAACGATTCCGGTCTGAGGCAGGACGACCCACGTGCGGCCACCCTCTACGAGCTCGCCAGAGTCGACTCTTCCCCGTGCTGTCACTACAACATCGAGGTTCCAGCTTGCAGTTCCGGCTGTATCGGTCGCGACGACCGCAACGGTCGAACCATTCGTGGCGGACCCGGTGACGGTTACGGTGCCGCGGGCGGCACGCAATATGGATCCGTCTCTACTGATTTGCACGACTGTGTCCGTGGTGAGCCGGTAGGTGGATGCAGGCGCGTCGGGGGCCTGGGTGGTGGACGTCGAACTCGTCGTGTCGACCGTATCGGTGCTGGAAGAGGTCGTCGACGGGTCGGCCGAGCCCAGCGAATCGCCGCACGCCGTCACTGACAACAACAGCACGCCTGCCGCTGCCGAGCTCGCTAATCGGACCCTCACCTCAACACTCCCCTCATGTTGGCGCAACGATAGCCGTGCGGCCCCTGCTCGCGACGACCCACATCTTCGGGGACCTTCCAAGAACACCCCAAATCACCAGATGGCGTCGCTTGAGCAGGCTTCTGGCGCTGCATACCGCTATCTTCCCGAGCTATGGGTATCAGCAACATGACGATCTTCGTTTCGGAATTCATCGGTACCTCATTACTACTGCTACTTGGTATCGGTGTTGGATGTAATCAAACCCTTAAAAAGTCTTTCGGCTTTGGACCAAACTGGCTGCTGACGGCATTTGGATGGGGATTCGCCGTCTTTGTCGGGGCGAGCGTCTCCTGGAAAAGTGGCGCCCAACTCAACCCGGCGGTCACAGTGGGACTGGCGATCGCTAACAGCGATACGCTGACCTGGCGAGACGTGCCGATCTACGTTATTGCCCAAGTTCTCGGCGCAATGTTCGGTGCGGTGTTGGCTTACCTGCTCTACAAGAAGCAGTTCGATACTCACGACGATCCAAAGAACACTGGTGGGCTCTTCTACACCTCCCCGTCAGTCCCGAGTGCTGCCTGGAACCTCACGACAGAAGCAATTGCCACCTTCGTTCTTGTCTACTGGGTACTTTCTAGCTCACCGTTCGTCGCTGGTACCGGCGATAGTGCACCAGAATTCGGAAACGCTGCTCTGGGCTATGCCGGAGTTGCTTTTGTGGTTATCGCCATCGGGGCTTCACTCGGCGGTCCTACTGGCTACGCGGTCAATCCCGCTCGAGACTTCGGGCCGCGACTTATCTATTCGATACTGCCAATCAAGGGAAAAGGTAGTTCGAACTGGGGCTACGCATGGATCGCCTCGACCGGTCCGATAATCGGCGCTGTCATTGCGGCGGTCGCCTTCAACCTGGTCTTCACCTGATCATGGCTGATGAGCATCGAACTACACCAGACATCGAGAACAAATCGGTCCTCGTGACAGGCGGGGCCCACGGTATCGGAGAAGGTGTCGCCAGAGCATTATCCGCTCTGGGCGCTCATGTGACGATTGCCGACATTGATGCGGATCGCGGGCACTCAGTAGCTGCCGACATTGACGGCCAGTTCATCTCGACCGATGTCTCCGAGTACGACGCCAATATCGCCGCCGTACAAGCAGCGACTCGTCGGTTCGGAACACTCGATATCGCAATTCTTAACGCTGGCGTGATCAGCAATGTACCGATGGGCGCCACGTTCGACCCAGATCAATACCGGCGCGCAATGGGAATCAATCTCGACGGTGTCGTCTTCGGCATCAATGCCGCACTTCCTGCGCTCCTAGCTGCAGGTGGTGGCGACATCATCGTGACCGCGAGCATGGCCGGGATAGCTCCTACCCCGCTCGACCCGGTCTACGCCGCAAACAAGACGGGGCTCGTTGGGCTCGTTCGATCATTCGGACTGAGATCAGTACATGACGGCATACGGACCAACGCAGTGTGTCCTGCGTTCGCCGACACCCGGCTCATCGCGCCGATCCGTTCCGGACTTTCCCAAGCCGGAATCCCCCTATTGTCGGTCGAGACGGTCGTGCAGACCTTCGTGGACGTCCTGAATTCAGGTGAATCCGGTCAATGCTGGTTCGTTCAACCTGGCCGCACCAGTGAGCCGTTCGCGTTCCCCGGGGTGCCTGGCCCGAAGCGTGCCGATGGTAGCCCAGCCTCGGCGGCTGAGACTTCCACCCAACGCCACATCCTTGACCAAAACTGACCGCGTTCGTAAGACCCGCTGGGTACTACAGGGCGGTAACAATCGGGTGGATTGCCGTACGTCACGTGGCATCGACTGGGCACATAAGACACGATGCTCTACATGAGCCGTCCTATCGAAAGTTATGCCGTTATTGGAGACCTCCACACCGTCGCACTCGTATCACGATTAGGGTCGATTGATTGGTTGTGCCTGCCGCACTTCGATTCCAGCGCCTGCTTTGCCTCAATGCTCGGTGACCAGGCCAACGGCCACTGGACGATAGCCCCGACCAACAAGATCGAGCTTGTGACGCGGACGTACCGCCCAGAATCTCTTGTGCTGGAGACCGAGATGGCGTGCGAGACTGGCACGATCCGGATCACCGACTTCATGCCGATTCGAGAAGATACCGAGGGCCAGAGGCCGGAGATCATCCGGACTGTAGAGGGACTAGAAGGTGCTGTCCCGGTGCGCTCTGAGCTCTGCTTGCGATTCGACTACGGGCGAGGCAAACCGTTCATCCGCGAGACGAAAGACGGCATCCAGGCGGTCGCAGGGCCAGACGGTGTGCTGATTGCTAGTTCGGTGGATATTCGTATTGAGGGGCACGAGGCAGTCAGTGAATGTGTGGTCAAAGCAGGCGATTCTCACACCTACCAGATCATGTGGCACCCGTCGTGGGAGGACGTCCCCAAGATGTCTGACCCGGTGGAGGCGCGGGAAGCGACCTCAACCTACTGGCGCCACTGGAGCGAACAATGCACATACGAAGGCCGCGACCGCGACGCTGTCTTGCGCTCGCTCATCACTCTCAAATCACTCACGTACCGACCGTCCGGCGGCATCGTCGCGGCGCCGACCACGTCACTGCCGGA
>JBLHZE010000040.1:0-11385 GCA_047631015.1 Actinomycetes bacterium | reverse complement strand
GACCGATCCGGATCGCGGGGCACTGGCTCGGGAGCTCCTTGGGGAGCGATATCCGATTGTGCTGGTCGATGAGTTTCAAGACACCGACACGTCGCAGTGGGATGTTCTCAGCACCGCATTTGGTGGTGGAAATTGCACTCTGCTTCTGATCGGCGACCCAAAGCAGGCGATTTATGCTTTTCGCGGTGCAGACATTTATGCGTACTTGGCAGCCGCCGAGACTGCGGCTCAAAAGTGGAGTTTAACCCGCAACTACCGAACAGACGAGGGACTCGTTCAGGGTCTCAACGACGTATTCGGAACCTCGCACCTTGGCGATGAGAGTATTCAATATCGTCCAGTCACTTCGGCTGCCCCGGTCGCGCCAGGGAAGACTCGGAAGGTCCCTCTTCGAATTCGCATGACGAACGATCAGACCGCTGGTGAGCGGACGAAGCAGGGAAAAGTCCAGAAGGATGCGGGAATCGACCTCGTCTGTCAGGACGTGGCGGCCGATATTGTGGCGGCGTTACAGGAAGGGCGAGCGCAGCCGCGAGAAATCGCCGTCCTCGTCGGCCGAAATAGAGATGCTGATCAAATCCGTGCTGCTCTGAGTTCTCGTGGTGTGCCTGCGGTCATCCGCGGGAGCCGAAGTGTGTTCTCGACGCGGGCTGCCGACGCTATCAAGCGTTTGTTGCTTTCGCTAGATCGCCCCAGCTCGATCCCGGCTTTACGGCGACTTGCGATTTCTGACCTCGTTGGGTGGTCAGCTCCAGAACTCCTGCGGGTCGATGAGCGCCGGATCAGTGAGCTTAATCGGCGTGTAAGTGGGTGGGCAGCGGAGCTCAGTGACGTCGGCTTCTCGAGGGTCTTCGAGCAGGTGACGTCTGAATACGAGCTCCTTCCTCGGTTGCTGGGGCGGGAAGATGGAGAACGAACTGTGACCGATCTAGATCAGGTCGCTGAGCTAGTTCATGAGCACGAGACACAGACAGGTTCGTCAGCATCAGCACTTGCGAGCTGGCTAACGGAACGGATAAATGAGGCAGATTCGGCTGCCCAATCTGATGAAAGATCGCGGCGGCTGGAGTCGGACGCGGAGGCAGTCCAAGTCATCACGATCCATGCCGCTAAAGGCCTCGAATTTGATGTTGTGTACTGCCCGTTTCTCTGGTGCCCGCCGTACATCCCGAAGGGGGACGATAGCTACTACTTTCATGAAGATGGCAGGCGTGTGCTCTTTGTTGGTGGAAAAGAAGCACCCGGATTTGATAGTGCGGAGAAAAGCTACGTGGCCGAGATACGCGGCGAAGGACTGCGCCAAGCGTACGTGGCGCTGACTCGTGCTCGTCACGAGCTGGTGGTGTGGTGGGTCGGTGGGCACGATTCTCACCGGTCACCGCTGGCGGGGATTGTCCGCCACGTTGACGCCCTGGGGACAGAGGCGCAACTACAGCAGATCGGCGATAGCAGTGAACTGATTAGCGTCGAATTTGTACTGGACAAACCCAAGCAATCCACGTGGCAGGGCCATGACCGCAGCGATACAGGTTCGCTGTCACTTAATCGCTTGGATCGCGACGTCGATACTGACTGGGGTCGGACATCCTTTACTGGACTAACGTCGGTGGCACATAGCGCTTCGGTGGCGTATCGGAGTGCTGAACCAGATGTCGCGCCGGTTGATGACGAGAGAGACGACGCGGCAGAAGATGCTGAGATTGTCGGCGTCGATCACGATTTACGGCCACCAGGATGGGAGAGCGAAACAGGCCTCCGGGCGCGCAAATCGCTGCTTGGCCAGATTCCGGGGGGAGCGACGTTTGGCAGTTTCGTTCATTCAGTTTTCGAGCACGTGGACTTCTCTGCACCGCACCTTCAGCGGGAGCTTGAGCAAGAGACGGATATCGCACTGCGTCGGTGGGCCGTCACAATAGATGAGCCCAAGGTGCTCTGCGCTGGCCTACAAGCGGCGATTGAGACCCCGCTAGGGGCAGACCTCGCCAATATTCGGCTGGCGGATGTTGGCGCTGCTGATCGCCTCGATGAGATGGATTTTGAGTACGCGGTTGCTGGCGGTAATATCCCGACCGGCGTTTTTAACGTCACTGCGATCAAGGCCGTTCTGGACGATCAGCTAGCTGGTTCTGATCCATTGCGAGGTTATCTCCCTACACTCGCTAATCCTGATTTAGATCGAGATGTTCATGGCTTCCTCACTGGGAGCATTGACCTCGTGCTGCGGTCTGCAGATAGCCAGGGTCGGCCGCGCTACAGCGTGGTTGATTACAAGACAAATAGGCTCGGGGGCGCGGACCTCACTGCCTGGGACTACCTTCCAGCTGCCGTTGAGCAGGCGGTCTTCGCCGCAAACTACCCGCTGCAGTTCTTGCTCTATAGCGTGGCGCTACACCGACTGCTCAGCATCCGGCTCCCTGATTACGATCCAGCTGTCAATCTCGGGCCCGTGAAGTATCTCTTTGTTCGAGGAATGCTCGGGTCGGATAACCCGACATTTGACGACCAACCGTGCGGTATTTATACGTGGCAGCCACCCGCGAATGTGGTGGTTGCGTTGTCGGACGTGATTGCCGTCGGCGAGCAGCGATGACCAGCCAACTGCCGGACTATCGAGTCGCGCGAGGATTAACTGGAGTCCTCGCTGAGTTCAACCAGGCCGGGTTGATTGAGTCCACCGATATTCACGTCGCAACCACGATTGGTCTGGCTGTGCAAGAAGACGACCCGATCGTGCAGCTCGCCGTCGCTCTCGTTGTTGCACATACCCGCGCCGGAAGTGTCTGTCTCGATCTTGCAACAGTGTCCGATAGCGATAGTGCTCTGCAAGCGACGAGCAGAGAATTGAGTTGGCCGGAAACCTCTCAATGGCTCGAACAAATTTCAGATAGCCCCGTCACTCAGTCCCCACACCCTCCTCTCACGCTGCGTGGAACGCTGCTCTATCTGGATCGCTACCTGCGCCACGAGGACCACCTCCTGCAGACTATTCGGGATCGCCGCCAAGCACGACCTCCGGTTGATGCTCAGCTTCGGGATGCAGACATCGCCCGACTCTTCAGCTCCGAATCCGATGAAGATCAAGAGCAAGCGGTGGCGGTCGCGGTGGACCGCCAGTTCGCCGTTATTGCGGGGGGCCCTGGTACCGGTAAGACAACAACGATCGCCAAGATTGTTGCTGCTCTTCGATCACAGTTAGCGAGTGATTCGACCGTACATCCGATGATCGGGCTGACTGCTCCAACCGGGCGCGCCGCGGCGCGCTTGCAAGAGGCAGTCCGGGGTGCGGCGAACGCACTGGATGTCGATAGAGAGGTTGCCGAGGCGATGGCAGACGCCAGCGCAGCGACGCTACACCGACTACTTGGTTGGCAGCCGGGTAACCGAAGCCGGTTTGTTCACCATAAGGGGAACCCACTGCCGCATGATGTCGTAATTGTTGACGAGTGTTCGATGATCAGTTTGGCGCTGATGGACCAACTACTCGATGCGGTGCGCCCTGACGCTCGCGTGGTGCTGGTTGGTGATCCACAGCAGTTGGCCTCAGTCGACGCCGGTTCAGTCTTTGGTGACATTGTTAGCGGAGCCGCGACCCCGGACGAAGCCTCGGGAGTGGTGGTCCTCTCTCGCGTCCATCGGTTCGGGGGCGCGATTTCCGAGTTGGCCGCAGCGATTCTCGCGGGGGATTGCGCCGCCGCCACGAAAATCCTGCGAAACCCCTCGCCGTCGATCGCCTGGTATGAGGTTGCTGAGAATCCCGATTCGGCACCTGCGCTTGACGGAGCGCTGGCCGAGTTGGAACCAGATTGGCTTTCCGTGATCGATTTTGCCGCGCGCGGCGATACCTCAGCCGCGAGCAGGGCCGTCACGAATGCGCGAGTCCTTTGTGCGCATCGTGAGGGTTCGGCGGGTGTGTCGAGCTGGAATGCGCAGGCATTTTGGATGTTGGAGAAGCAGCGATCGATTGGGCGGGACCCGAATGGATGGTTCGTGGGTAGGCCGCTATTGATCACCGAGAACGACTATCAACTCGGGGTCTTCAACGGCGACAGTGCAGTCGTCGTTGAAGATGCCAACGACGGGACTGTGGCAGTCTTCGATCGCGAACCGGAGCCTTTGAGGGTGAACCCGGAGCGCCTTGGCGCGGTGCAGACAGCATTCGCTTCGACGGTACACAAGAGCCAGGGTTCACAGTTTGGTACCGTCGTCGTGGTGCTGCCGAACCCTGACTCGCACGTCCTGAGCCGGGAGCTGCTCTACACCGCCGTGACCCGAGCAGTCGATAGGGTGATCCTCGTGGGCTCGCGAGCATCACTTGATGCAGCCGTCAATCGCCGGTCTCGCCGAGCATCCGGTCTCGGGGAAGCGCTTAGGGCGCAGAACGAGGTATGACCGCCCGAAAAGGCTCTTCGGAGCAATCGGGTGACGTATTCCGAGTTTCTGACGCACTCGCGTGAGTTAGCAAGAAAATGGAATGTGGTAGGAGAGAGGCGGCGTATGAGGCTCGATCTCCGCGCCCAGCCAGGCCAGGCTCGTCAGCGAATGCTGCGTGCCTCAGTTGGCATGTGTGCGGCTGTGGGACTCGTCGTATCCTCAATTTCTTTATCCGCGGCCGCGGCTAGCGCAGAGTCAACCCCCGGGTTGGCCGCCCCTAGCCGGGACATCGCATCTGCCGCGAGTTCTGCCGCAAATGAGGCTGCGAAGGTCACGGAGTTGGTCGTTAAGTACGCACCGAAAGTCGCTGCCGAACAACCTGATGGACTCGCGACTGGTAGCGCCGCGCTAGGCAAACCGGCCGAGAAGGGTAAACGGCTCGATAACGGCTATCGGACTGTCGAACTACCCAAACCAGTTTCACCGAATAAGGCCACGAAGTTAGCCGACAAGATCGAGGACGATCCGCGGGTGTTGAGCGCCGAGCCCAACTATCGAGTCTTCGCAGCAGTATCGCCAGGGCCCACTGTGCAACCGAATGATCCCTTATACGTGGACCAGTGGGATTTGGCATCGAATGGTGGGCTGCTTACAGTCGAAGGCAACGATGTGCTCGGGGTGAATGCCCGTTATGGCTGGGCCGGCCAACCAGGGGGAGCCGCCGCGCCAACTATCGCCGTGCTCGACACCGGATTTTCCTGGCATCCTGACCTCGAGGGTCGGTGGGTTCCGGGATACGACATGGTCCTGGACATCGAGAGAGCACGGGACGGCGATGCCCGTGACTCGGATTCCACCGACGAAGGCGATTGGAATGCGGACCCGGAGATGTGTTCTGTCCGGGACAGCAGCTGGCACGGAACGCATGTGGCCGGCACGATAGGGGCAATTCGAGACAACGCGGTCGGAATTGCTGGGCTGGTGAGCGACGCCAAAATCCAGGCGGTCAGAGTCTTGGCTCAATGTGGTGGCAGCGGCGCTGATATCGCAGACGGGATAACGTGGGCCGCAGGCATAAAGGTGCGGGGCCTCCCGGTGAATCAGACACCAGCAAAAGTGATCAACATGTCGCTCGGTGGTACCGCAGGGTGCCCGTCCTACGTGCAAGGGGCTATCAATGACGCGACATCACGGGGATCAGTGGTGGTCGTCGCGGCGGGAAACACCGCTAGCGACGCAGAGGGTTTCTTCCCAGCGAACTGCGATGGGGTGGTCACGGTAGCGGCGCTCGACCCGTATGGCTGGCGTGCTGGATACAGCAACTACGGCGCGACCGTGGATCTGGCGGCACCAGGTGGAGACGCATTCTTCGGCTCGCGCGCCAAGATTATTTCAACCTCGAACTCGGGGACGGAGGGGCAAGCGGATCCAGACTATGCCCCGTATCAGGGAACATCGATGGCCGCGCCACATGTTGCTGGAGCCGCGGCCCTGTACCTGGCGGACCACCCAGACGCGTCGCCGGCTGACGTGGAGACTGCGCTTAAAGACTCGTCGTCAACGTTTCTGGCGAATGACATATGGAAAAATTTTCGATGTATAGGTGCTCGTAGTTGTGGGGCAGGGGCGCTTGATATCGCGGCCCTTCTCGAGGTAGAAACACCCCCGTCAGGCGTTGTGGCAGCGAGCGTAGGTATCTACGACCCGACTCGGCTGGGCTTCGTATTTGGTGCTCCTAAAGGCGCAGTGAGCGACTACACCGTCATGGCGCTGAGTGCAGACGATCAGGTTCTGGGCAAATCTAGGATCACCCGGACAAGCGGACATGTCACGGTGTCAGACTCCGGAGTCGTCGACCGTGTGGTGGTGACAGCGAACAACCCCATAGGTGAGGGATTCAGCCAAACGGTGCGAATCTCGAACTACAAGCCACCCGCGCCGGTTCCGACGTTCGCGGTGGCCTATGACGGGAACACGTCTACAGGTGGAACGGCACAGGCAGAGGAGTCGTCGCCGTTTGTGGAGGGTGCCACGGTCACGGTGGTGGCTAAGGGATCGTTGGTGAAGTTGGGGCACAGGTTCGCTGGGTGGAATACCGCTGCGAATGGGTCGGGTACTGCTTATGTCCCGGCGGAAACGTTCGTGATGCCGGGTAACGCGGTGACTCTTTACGCGCAGTGGACCCCGACGCCGACCCTGACGCCGAGCCCGACACCAACCACAGAGCTGCCGGTGGTGCCATCGGAGTCGGTGATCGGCAAGTCGACTCAGCAGATCGACTCACTGAGAAAAGCGATTAAACTAGGGGAAACCCTGCGTATTTCAAATCAGACGAGCGCTGGTCTCCCGCTAAAGGTGGTCTCCAAAAAGAAGCGCATCTGCACTCTGCGCGAAGGCAAAAAGCGCTGGAAGATTTCGACGAAACGTGTCGGCCGCTGCAGGCTCAAGTTGACTGCTCCCGCGACCAGAAAGTGGGAGCGCCTAAAAATCCGCCGAGTAGTCAGCGTTAAGTAAGAGTTTGCGACCTGTTCGAAGGTATAGGCTCCGGCTGGCGCTAGTGGCGCGCATAACTTCCTGGCAACCATTACCGTTACGAGGGTGTCCGAAATACTTCAAGATGACGTGAGTGATCCCGGCCCCGAGGGAAGGTCCCGGGTGGTCCATACCGCGATCGCGATCGCGGTCGTCTCTGTCGGAGCTATTCTTCTCGCGCTGCTAGCGGCTCCGTCACCGATTATCAGTGGCCCGGCCGCCGCG
Source organism: Actinomycetes bacterium (assembly GCA_047631015.1). Lineage (GTDB taxonomy): Bacteria > Actinomycetota > Actinomycetes > S36-B12 > UBA10799 > UBA10799. The sequence goes on along the minus strand of JBLHZE010000040.1, from coordinate 4,257 downwards.
GCTGCACCAGAATCCACCAACGTCACAAAGAGCCCAGAGATCCCGGCGTTCTATAACGTGAAAGCCACTCCAGCTCAGCCTCCCGGCACCATCATGAAGAGCGAAGAAATTCCCGGTGCTCCTGCTGGTACGAAGGCATATCGTTTCATTTATCATTCGACCGATCTGAATGCAGCCAATACCGTCGTCTCAGGTCTCTACATCACCCCAACGACCCCCCCTCCCGAGGGTGGCTTCCCGCTCATCACGTATGCGCATGGCACCACGGGTTCCAATCGTCATTGCGGAATCTCGCTCACACCATTCGAGCCCAACAGTCCCGGCTTCCAGGGTATGGACCAGATCCTGCCACTTGTTCAGGAAGGCTACGCAGTCGTCGGAACTGACTACCAGGGGATGGGTGCTCCAGGAGAACCGATGTACCTCGTGGGGCAGATCGAGGGCCAGAACACTCTTGACGCGGTTAGGGCGGTTCACAACTGGCAGCCAAGTGTGAACAAAGATAAGACGATTATATGGGGCCACTCGCAAGGTGGACACTCAGCTGCTTTTGCTGCCCAAATTGCAGCAGACTACGCACCCGAGTTGGCGATCCAGGGCGCAGCAGTCTTGGCACCAGGACTACTGCCCTCTCTGCCCCTAGCTGTCGAAAGCCTCTTGGCTGCAACCGAACCAAGCGGGCAAACCGGATTCGTGATGTTGATCGCCAACTCGTGGGCAGCCACTTACCCGGACCAGATGAGTCCGGAGGACATCCTGACTCCCGCCGGGGTGGCAAAACTTCCGGTCGTTGATCGCTTATGCGGGTCTGCGCAGAGTGATGCCTTCAAGGACGCACCTATGTCTACGTACGTCAAGGATCCGACTCCCGCAGTTTTCTACGACCTTGCTACCGAAAACACACCGAACGCTAAGTTCGAAATTCCGATCGTGTTGGTTCAGGGATTGAAAGACACCACGATCATCCCGCAGTTGACGCTGGCCTTCAACAAACAGATGTGCCAGATCGGAAACACCGTGGACTTTCACATCTATCCTGATGATGTCCACTCCAGCGTGGTCGTGAACTCTCGCGGCCTGATCCGCGATTGGATGCAGGGTCGACTCGATGGCCAACCGGCACCCAACGGCTGCACGAATTAGTAAGGAGAAAGTCATCGTATGGGACTAATAACTGCTATCTCAATTGGTGTCGCCTTGCTGGTTTTGTCGATCGTCGCTATCAGCCATGGGACGCGACCAACCGCGAAGAGCCCAATCCGCGCAAATGGAGGACCGCTCACCGTTTTCGTAGGGAGTCTGGCCTACGTCATCGTATTGGCTCCGGTAATTACCGTCCATGGACTGACCCTGCCGACGTTGGTGCTGTTTATGGTTGTTGTCGCCCTGCCCCCAATTATTTCCGCAACGTTCCTTCGTGCACGTACCCACATGGGTGAAGAAGCCCGAAACGCTTTCGATATCGTGAGTTTTATCGCGTCATTCGCTCTCTTGGTAGGGATTCTGGCGACAGCTGGCTCCGTTCTGTCGCTGATGGGTGGGGTTAACCGCTATCTCGTGATCGCGGTTATCGGACTATCCGGAGCGGCCTACCTGCTCGCTCACGGCCGCGCGTCAGCGAATCGGACGAGCCGCTGGACGCTGGTCATGGCTTTTTACATTCCGATCCTTCTCTTGGCCGGTGGGGCAGTTCTCGGTACCCCGAGCTCTATTGTCGATCCCCTCGTGCCCTCAACCGAGCTAGGGGTTGGCACGGTACTGGCAATACTGCTCACTGTCGTTGCGATGGGATTCGTCGATCCCGCTATTGGGCAGGTGCTGAGCGCAGCAAGGATCCCGAATAGGACGGCGCTCTGGGGTGTCGTCATCACCGCCGCATTCCTTGCGGTCTTTTCGCTTGGCTTGATCCTGATCTACGGCGGCGCGTTTGTCTCGCCCTCATTGCAGGCCTTCCTGCTAGCCGCTGTACCTGCTGTGGGTATTGGCTTTTTCCTGTTCTTTGCCACTTTTGTGCTGGCATCGGTAGCGGATACTCAACTAGCGGCAGCGACTCACGTGGGGACTAGATTCTCCGATCCCAGTAAGCGACAGATCCTCACCATCGTCGTCGTCGTTGTGGCAATTCTGGTTGCGATGCTCCTACCAGCCACAGGACAGATCTACATTGTGGCCGCCCTGATTGCAGCTGCGGCTTTCGGCGCGCTGCTGCCGACACTGCGCAGTTCGTTGCCAGACTTGAAACCTGTGCCGGGAATTATTGTTGGGGGCGTAGGCGGCGTCGTTGTCGCACTAATCATGGGTATGGCGTCAGCGTTGTCTTTCGAGTCATCGACCGCGGTCGCGCTAATTGTCGCTTTTCTACTGGCAGGTACCACCTCACTCGTGGTTTCCAAACGCCAAGCTCCAGTCGTCGTAACCGCAGATCAGTAGGTACATCAACACTCCAAGAGTTACGTATGGCTGTGCTCTGCCACACATAACCTGAGCGGCCGGATCCACGTCCTAGCCTTACAGTGTTAAATGACCTGTACATCGCTATTCCACTCAGATAAAGGATTGACTAATGGGACCCGTATCACGATGGGCAGTTAACAAGCCATGGATGGCAATCGGTGCGTGGGTTATCGCCCTCGTCGTGATCTTCGGCGCGTCAGGCGCGTTGGCCGGAACCTATAACGACTCGTTTAATTTGCCGGATAGCGAGTCAACTCAGGCACAGCAGATTCTTGAAGACGACTTTGGTGGTTTGGGTGCAACAGCTAGCGCCAGTATCGTCTTTAGCCCTGCAGAGGGCACTATCAACCAACCGCAGGTCCAGGTCGAGATCGACAAGCTAACTGTGGATGCCCGGGAACTGAGTTCTGTGGCTTCGGTCGCAACTCCATACGAAGTTCCTCCTGAGGCAGCCGCCCAAGCTGGCCTGATTAGCCCCAACGGGGAGATCGGCCGCCTTGATATCCAGTTCTCGGCCACCGACAGTGAGGTTCCGATTACCGAGATCCAATCCCTCGTCGGCGATGTTGAAGCTGCGAACTCGGAATCCCTAGAGGTAGGCATTGCCGGCCAAGTCGTTGACCTGGCGAATCAGGCAATTCCGGCCAGTGAGTTCATTGGCATCATCGTCGCAATCATCATCGTTCTGATCATGTTTGGGTCAGTGGTGGCTGCGGGGCTGCCGATCCTGACCGCGTTGATTGGCCTTGCGGCTGGAATCTCCATCGTCACTCTTGTTGCAAACCTGATGGACATCGCGACCTTCGGTCCCACTCTTGCGGCAATGATCGGTCTTGGGGTTGGCATTGACTACGCCTTGTTTGTGATCAACAGGTATCGGCAATCAACTCAATCAGGCCGAGCGCCAAAGGATGCCGCGCTGGAGGCAGTCAACACGGCAGGAAGAGCTGTCGTCTTTGCCGGTACGACCGTGGTGATCGCTCTGGGCGGACTGTTTGTCCTACGTCTCGACTTCATGAATGGACTAGCTGTCGGCGCGGCCATCACTGTGATCACAGTGATGTTTACCGCAGTCACACTGCTCCCGGCTGTCATCTCGCTACTGGGGCACCGGACATTCGCGTGGCGGATGCCGTGGGCACGGAATCAGAAGCCACCCTCGGAGGGCAAAGGCTTTTCTCGCTACGGTTCTGGACTACAAAAACGCCCATGGCTATACGGCGGACTGGCTTTTGTCTTGATGGCCATTTTGGCACTCCCGATGTTTGCGATGCGCTCAGGATTCCCAGACGCTGGTGGGCGAGCAGACGGGGATACGACTCGGATTTCCTACGACCTAACGACCGAGGGCTTTGGAGCTGGCGCGAATGGCCCGCTCTTGGTGGTTGTTGAGCTCCCGGACGCGGCAGCGGTCGGAATCGCCGGGCAGCTTTCGACGAAAATTGCGGCGACTGAGGGAGTTGCGGCCGCCACTCCAGTCGTTGCTGGCACACCTTCCGTGAGCCGCAACGGTCAAGCGGCGATTATTCAGGTGATCCCGACGACAGGCCCACAGGACGAGGCTACGGATCAAACGTTGGAGCGGATTCGTAGCGAGGTGATACCGCAGATGCTCGACGGGACCGGTGTGTCAGCCTACGTCGGTGGGTCGACTGCGGTTGTCGTTGACTTCAGCGAGACGCTTAGCGACGCGCTGCCACTGTTCCTGGCGGTTGTCGTTGGTCTTGGATTCCTGGTTCTGGTGGTCCTCTTCCGCTCGTTGGTGATTCCGCTGACGGCAGCACTGACCGCCCTGTTGAGTTT
>JBLHZE010000039.1:0-11555 GCA_047631015.1 Actinomycetes bacterium | reverse complement strand
GACTGCGTGATCCTTGGTAAGACGAATATGGATGAGTTTGCTATGGGCTCATCCACCGAGCACTCCGGCTACGGACCGACCCACAATCCCTGGGACCTTGAGCGGATCCCTGGAGGCTCAGGTGGTGGATCAGCCGCCGCCGTCGCTGCCTATGAGGCTCCGCTGGGTGTCGGCACGGATACTGGTGGATCGATTCGCCAGCCAGGCGCCGTGACCGGAACGGTTGGCGTGAAACCGACGTACGGCGGTGTGTCGCGCTACGGCGTGATCGCCTTGGCATCATCGCTGGATCAGGCCGGTCCGGTCGCCCGAAACGTCATGGATGCTGCGCTACTTCATGCGGCCCTTGGTGGCCACGACAAACGGGACTCAACGAGTATTGCCGCGCCAGCCCCGGATGTCGTTGCGGCGGCGCGTAAAGGTGACGTTCGAGGAATGAAGATAGGCCTGGTTCGCCAGTTGATGGGTGAGGGATACCAGGCAGGAGTCAGTCAGCGATTTGATGAGGCAGTCGAGATCCTGCGTGAGCTAGGTGCCGATGTTGTAGAAGTTAGCTGCCCGCACTTCGAGTACGCGCTTGCTGCTTACTACTTGATCCTCCCGAGCGAGGCCTCCAGCAATCTGGCCCGATTCGACGGAATGCGCTTCGGGCTGCGGGTAGGTGATGACGGCGAGGCAAACGTCGAAGACGTCATGTCTGCCACCCGTGCCGCGGGATTCGGTGACGAGGTGAAGCGGCGGATCATGCTGGGAACCTACGCACTATCCAGCGGCTACTACGACGCTTACTACGGGCAGGCGCAGAAGGTGAGAACGCTGATCGCGAATGACTTCGCTGCTGCCTTCGCACAGGTTGACGTCTTGCTCTCGCCGACCACTCCGACGACGGCGTTCAAGTTTGGTGAGAAAATTGAGGACCCGGTCGCGATGTACCTCAGCGACATCGCGACGATCCCGGTCAACCTAGCCGGGAACTGCGCGATGAGTGTGCCCATTGGCTTGGCTCCGGAAAATGGGCTGCCGGTTGGCCTGCAAATCATGGCACCGGCGATGGCTGACGATCGGCTCTACAACGTAGGTGCTGCCATCGAGACGGCGCTCGTGGACATATGGGGTCACTACCTCATTGAGGAGGCACCAGCACTATGACCACAACCGGTACTGAGCTGGCCTATGACGGCGCGATTGAGGCCTACGACCCGCTGCTCGGGTTCGAAGTGCACGTCGAATTGTCAACGAACTCGAAGATGTTCTGTGGGTGTCCGACAGGATTCGGCGCCCCACCAAATACCCAGGTCTGCCCGACCTGTGTTGGCCTCCCCGGGTCACTTCCGGTCGTGAACCAGGTCGCAGTGGAGTCGACGATCAAGATTGGCCTGGCACTGAACTGCGAGATCGCCTCCTGGTGTCGATTCGCCCGGAAGAACTACTTCTACCCAGATATGCCTAAGGACTATCAGATCTCGCAGTACGACGAGCCGCTGTGTAGTAACGGTTACCTCGATGTTGATGTTGTTGACGACGATGGAAGCCATCAAATGGTTCGGGTCGAGATCGAACGTGTCCATATGGAAGAAGACACCGGGAAGCTGCTGCATACCGGCGGCGACACCGGTCGTATTCACGGTGCGGACTACTCCCTGGTGGACTACAACCGAGCAGGCGTGCCGCTCATCGAGATTGTCACCAAACCTGTTCCCGGCACCGGAGCCCTGGCCCCAGAAGTTGGCCGGGCATACGTCATGGCCCTGCGCGAAGTCGTGAAATCTCTTGGAGTGTCCGACGTTCGGATGGAGCAGGGATCGCTACGGTGCGACGCAAATATCTCGCTCATGCCCAAGGGCTCACCTGAGTGGGGGACTCGCACCGAGACGAAGAATGTGAACTCGTTCCGATCCGTAGAGCGAGCATTGCGCTCCGAGATCATCCGCCAAGCAAATGTGTTGGCCGACGGCGGCACAGTTGTTCAAGAGACCCGGCACTTCCAGGAGACGACCGGCGACACCACCTCCGGCCGGGTGAAGTCTGACGCCGAGGACTACCGGTACTTTCCAGAACCTGATCTGATCCCGATCGCACCAGATTCTGATTGGATTGAGGAGCTGCGAGCCGGACTCCCGGAGGCACCCGGGCTACGGATCGCGCGCCTCCAGCAGGACTGGGAACTATCCGACTTCGATATGCAATCGGTGCTCAACGCTGGTGCGCTCGACCTTGTCATCGCAACGATCGCTGCGGGAGCCGACCATACTGCTGCCCGCAAATGGTGGCTCGGTGAGCTAACGCGGATTGCCAACTCTGACGGTGTCGCGCTCGAAGACGTTGCCATCAGTCCGGCACAGGTTGCCCGCATCGCTGAGCTCGTGGATTCCGGCTCGTTGAACGACAAGCTGGCTCGTAAGGTCATCGAGGGTGTTCTGGCAGGGGAAGGCGAGCCAGACGCCGTTCTCGAGAGTCGTGGGCTTGCTGTCGTCTCCGATGACGCCCCATTGCTGGCCGCTATCGATGAGGCGATCGCGGCAAATCCCGATGTTGTCCAGCGGATTACCGGCGGGAAGCCACAGGCGGCTGGCGTCATTGTCGGTGCCGTGATGAAGGCAACGCGTGGCCAAGCCGATGCAGGCCGGGTGCGTGAGTTGCTCTTCGACAGACTTGGCGTGTCGCCGTAGTCGGTGTCGGCCATCGGTCAGGTGTCGTTGAGTGTCTTGTGCGACCGGTACGTACTCGACGGTGACGCGTTCGCGGCCGGGATTCCCGTTGCGCTTCAGGCACGTGCGTGGCGCCTGAATTGCTAGCCTACGTCGGCCGCGCCGGTGCCCTCGGCGGGAATGGTTTCCTCTGCGCGCGAGCGACGGAATGCCGTCGCGTGATGCTCGTAATAGGACTGCCCATCGTAGGTCCGGATATCGACGACGGATGTCCGTTGTTCGACGACCTGTTCGGGTGCCAACTTCGAGCGCAGCAGCACATCGTCGATCATTGCCATGATCTCGTCGGGAAACTCAAGGGGGATAAAGTGCGTTCCCCGAAGAACGTGGACCTGAGCGTGCTCGATCTCTTTGGCAAAGGCCACAACATCGAGCATCGACGTCAGGGTGTCCATCCCGCCGGCAGCAACAGTTACCGGCACGTCAACGAATGATGGGTCGATTCGCTCATGTTCCCCGGCGGCGGGAAATAGATGAAAGTACCAGGAGAAATCCTGCTTGATGAACGAGTCGAGCCACGGGACAATGTCTTCACTGCGGGCACTTGGCATGATCATGCCGGTGTAGCGCATGACGTCGGCAGTCGTTCGGTTCACCGGAACAAATTTGGCTAGGGCATTGAGCTGAGGGCCAACCAACTCCCCAGCCTTCAGCACGGCGAGGCCGATCGGTTTACGTAGTTTGCGCGGAATCAGCAGCGGGGCAAAAGCCGAGTCGAGCGTTCCACCGGGCACACCGGCACACATCACCAAACCCGCAACACGATCGGGATGTTCACGAGTTAGTTCGAAACTGACATTGACGCCATACGACCACGCGACAAGAAGAGCTCTGTCGATCTCGGCATGGTCGAGCACCGCCAGGGCGTCAGCAATGTGGTCGTCAATCCGGATGCGGGATGGATCATCTGGTTTTGCGGAGCCCATTGTGCCGCGATGGTTGTACCCAACGACTCGGTAACCACAGTCGGGGTCCAGGAGTCGCGGCCACGCTTCCGGCGGAACACCAAGGCCGTTGCACACCAGAATCGGGGGCCCCGCGCCGCCATTTGTCCATCCCAAGAGCACGGTCCCGTCTGGCGACGTGAACTCGAACGTGGAATACATAGCTACCAGGGTGACATAGACGAACCCGGTTATGGCGAGATCCTCTGCAATTTCCTTGTACCTGACGCGCGTAGTCTTGCCCGCATGGTCGATATGAAACCTCGTAGTAGTGAAGTGACCGATGGACTCGAACGCGCGCCTGCCCGCGGAATGTTGCGCGCAGTCGGGATGGAGACCGCCGACTTTAAGAAGTCGCAGATCGGCATTGCATCGTCGTGGAATGAGATTACGCCGTGCAATCTCTCGCTAGACCGACTAGCCAGAAACGCCAAGGAAGGCGTCCACGCCGCCGGCGGATTCCCCATGCAGTTCGGCACGATTTCTGTCTCCGATGGTATTTCCATGGGCCACGTCGGCATGCACTTCTCTCTCGTTAGTCGCGAGATCATCGCTGACTCCGTTGAGGCCGTGATGCAGGCCGAACGCCTTGACGGCATGGTGAACTTTGCTGGCTGTGACAAGAGTCTGCCCGGCATGCTTATGTCGGCCGCGCGCATTGATGTGGCCAGTGTCTTTGTCTATGCCGGCTCGATCATGCCGGGGTTGGTGGGCGAGAAGCAGGTCACGATTATCGACGCCTTCGAGGCTGTCGGCGCCTGCGCGCGCGGCCTCATTACCCGCGCTGAGGTCGATGAGATTGAGCGCGCAATCTGCCCAGGTGAGGGGGCCTGCGGTGGGATGTACACCGCAAACACGATGGCCAGCGCTGCCGAGGCAATGGGAATGTCCCTACCAGGTTCGGCTTCCCCGCCTGCGGTGGATCGTCGCCGTGACGGATATGCCCGCCGCTCAGGTGAGGCGGTCGTGGAACTCGTTCGCCAAGGCATTACAGCGCGCGACATCATCACGCGTAAGTCACTCGAGAATGCCATTAGCGTCGTCATGGCATTTGGTGGATCGACGAACGCCGTTCTGCACTTGCTTGCGATCGCGCACGAGGCAGATATAGACCTAGAGCTCTCGGACTTCCAGCGGATCTCCGAGCGCGTCCCGCTTTTGGCAGATGTGAAGCCCTTCGGGCGCTACGTAATGACCGATGTCGATCGAGTCGGCGGGGTGCCGGTCGTCATGCGCGCGCTGCTTGACGCCGGGCTACTACACGGGGACTGTATGACGGTCACCGGCAAGACATTGGCAGAGAACCTAGCGGACGTTGATCCACCGGACCCTGATGGCGACATCATGCGCGCAACTCAAAATCCACTGGGTACGACCGGGGGAATCACGATCCTGCACGGATCGTTGGCGCCAGAAGGGTCTGTCACCAAGAACGCCGGAATCGGTGTCGATTCCTTCGAGGGAACCGCTCGGGTTTTCAACCGTGAACAGGCGGCGATGCTAGCGCTGGAAGACGGCACGATTCGGGCTGGAGACGCCGTCGTTATCCGCTACGAAGGCCCCCGCGGTGGCCCTGGAATGCGCGAGATGTTGATGATCACTGGTGCCATCAAGGGTGCAGGTCTCGGTAAAGATGTTCTGCTGCTCACAGATGGTCGATTCAGTGGCGGTACGACGGGACTCTGCGTGGGCCATATTGCCCCGGAAGCGTCAGTCGGCGGCCCCCTCGGCTTAGTCGAGGACGGGGACAAAATCGTCATCGATCTGGCGAACCTAAGCTTGGATCTACTCGTGGATCCCAGCGAACTCGACCGTCGCCGCCAGTCCTGGCAGCCTGTCACCCATCAGTTCAAGCGCGGTGTCTTGAGTAAGTACGGGAAGCTCGTCGGGTCTGCATCGCACGGTGCCGTCTGCGACTAGTCACACCTCTGAGGCAGGCACCTCCCATCCCTTGGTTCCGAATGACGGGTCTCATACCGCAAACCCCCGCGGCGGCAACGTCCTCACCGGAGGAGTGTGGGGAGTTCCCGCCCGTCAGGGGCTTGCGGAGTTTGGGTGACTACGTCATGACTACTTTGGCGATCGGTGGACCGCTCGGCGTAGCGGATCCGCCCGCCGGCTCGACGGTAACCGCTACCGCTGTCGTCCCTGATAGATCACCTTGTAGGACAACTGTCGCGGTTCCGTTAGGTCCAGGTGCCCACACTCCCGCCGGTCGAGCATCGCCGTCGGCTGTCAGAGTCCAGAGTTCGTAGGTCTGATCGGCCGGTAGCGCTGGAACACCTTGGGCAATCATCATTGCTTCACCGCGGCTCGGCGACATGACGACTGCAGAGCTGGCATCACCCATCGGCATCTTTCGTACGATCGTGTCTGGACCTGCAACGAGGTCAGCTATTTTTTGGGACTGAGCCGTCAGAGTCTCTGCGCTCTGGATTTCCTGGTACGCGAATGTCCCCGCACCAATCGCGCCGATCGCCAACACGGCGGCTGCGGCAGTAAGTAGGCGCGTCAATCGCCGCGTCCTTCCAGATTCGGTCACACGCGCGGGAGCGCTGTGGGGGACCGCCTGAGGAGTTACCGCGATTTTGGCCATCACAGCGTCTCGCATCGCTGGCGGAGCTGTACGTGCCTCCGCCTCGGCAAGACGGGCAACAGTTGCCAGGAGTTCTTGCGCCTCAAGTTGACAGGCCTGACAGTGAACAAGATGGCGCTCGAACCGAGTTCGCTCAAAGTCGTCAAGAGAATCGAGAGCATAGGGTCCAACTAATAGGTGAATCTGGGATTCCACGTTGTACTCGTCGCCGTTCATTTAGCTCACCCCCATCGCGTCTCGTAAGTGGATCAGTCCGTCTCGAAGTCGTGTCTTTGCCGTGCCTAGCGGGATCTCGAGGGTTGCGGCGACCTCGGTGTGTGTGTACCCCTTGTAAAACGCTAGTTCTAGCGCTGCTCGCTGGACGGGTGTGAGCTCGTTCATGGCATTTCGTACTTGCCGCTTGTCGAACTCGTTCTCGACGTCTGAGCTCACATGGTCATGATCGGGCTCGTGGCTGGCGATCCCGTACGCAGTATCCCGGTTCGTCGTTGATTGCGCGGAACGAACGCGGTCCACAGCGCGCCGGTGCGCCATTGTCAAAATCCAGGTCTTCCCGGAGCCGCGCTCCGGATCGAACCGGGAGGCTAGTCGCCAGACCTCAACCATGACTTCTTGGGCGACTTCTTCGCTCTGTGCGGAGTTCCGCACGATCCGGCGGATGAGCCCGAAGACCGAGCCGGCGATCACGTCGTACAAATCTCGGAACGCTGCTTCGTCCCCGCGCGCAGCGAGGAGGAGTAGAGCGGTAACTTCGTCCGGGTCTGGTGCCGCTGCGGGCATCGACTCGAACGGAATCACTGTCATCTCTACTGCCTCCTCGCTGAGCTTGGGAACAATTGTGTCGGCCGGGAGGCTGGTCGGGTTCGCCTGGGCGGCCCGACCAGCCCTCGACTAGCTCGCCGGTGGAACTAATACACCGTCGATGACGTAAACCGTGGCATTCGCAGTCGTCACATTGCCACACACAACCTTTGCGGTGTCATTGATAGTGAAGTTCTCGCCGCTACCGGTGACCATGATGTCTTGGCCTTCCAACGTGGTGTGCTTACCCGGCAGTTCTGCTGGGGACAGCTGGCCGGCGACAACGTGGTACTTCAGAACGTTCGCCAGAGCGCCAGTCGGATCGTCCGTCAACGACTTCAAGGTTGCCGCTGGGACAGCAGCGAAGGCATCGTTAACCGGCGCGAAGACGGTGATGTCTTCAGCAGAGTTCAGCGTCTCAACGAGTCCGGCAGCCTGAACTTGAGCAACCAGAGTCGAGAGCACTGGGATATCTGATGCAGCGGTGGCAACGGGCTGGTCGGCGATGACTGCCACCGAACCTGGGCCAGATGTTGGGACAGCTGAACACGCTGCGCCGAACGGGCCGCTTGCGGTCGTGGTGCTCGCGGATGGGGACGACGAGGTGTCGTTTGTGCTCGATCCGCATGCTGCGGCCGTGAGCATGAGTGCACCCACGCCTGCCGTCATGGTGACGAGTTTGACTGACTTTCTCATGATTCCTCCGATAGATTTTCGCAGTATTTTGACTGCGGTCGGTTTTCCTTACATGGGCAGTTCGGAACGCTGAGCCCGCCGGATTGGTCAGTTTGTCGACTTGTTATATGACGTGCGTCACAGATGCTCTAGATCCTCGTTCGGACCCCCAGTGCGCATCTGAAGTTGGACGGGGTTATGGTTCGAGTATGCAAATTAGTATTCTCGTAGTAACCAAGGCGTGCGCCTACTGAGCAATCCTCAGCTTGCACGCCTACCCTCCATTGCCGCCAGGCAGGGGGGTTTTTTAGTGTCCGGCGGATCATTGCGCGATCCGCATCGATCCGCCGGACACTAAAGACGCGACAGACACCAAGACAGGGCAGATAGCGCAACTGAAGACCTTACGGCACGACGACTTCCACTAGCGACCACTCACCCACCCAGCGAGGACGAAATGAGCAATACCTCCAACAAAATGACCGGCGCCCAGAGCCTGATTCGCTCACTTGAGGAAGCTGACGTCGACACGGTTTTTGGAATTCCGGGTGGCGCGATCTTGCCTGCCTACGACCCGATGATGGACAGCCAGAAGGTCCGCCACATTTTGGTGCGCCATGAGCAAGGCGCTGGCCATGCCGCTGAGGGCTATGCCTACAGCTCTGGGAAGGTCGGAGTGTGTATGGCCACCTCGGGGCCAGGTGCGACGAACTTGGTGACACCGATCGCCGATGCGTAGATGGATTCAGTGCCGATAGTCGCAATCACCGGGCAAGTCCCTAGTGCCGCCATCGGCACCGATGCGTTTCAGGAAGCTGATATCAGCGGTATCACAATGCCGATCACTAAACACAACTTGCTTATCACCGATCCCGCAGAGATTCCGCGGGCGATTTTTGAGGCATTTCATATCGCGTCAACAGGACGCCCTGGGCCGGTTCTGGTGGATATCGCCAAAGATGCTCTATCAGCGCAGACGACCTTCGTCTGGCCAGACTCGATTGACCTACCCGGTTATCACCCCAAGACCCACCCTCATTCGAAGCAGATTAAAGAAGCCGCGTCGATGATTGTGTCGGCCGATAAGCCGGTCCTCTACGTCGGCGGCGGAGTCGTTCGATCGGGTGCTTCGCAAGCTCTTCTGCAGCTCGCGGAGCTAACCGGGATTCCTGTCGTGACGACGCTGATGGCGCGCGGTGCCTTCCCAGACTCCCACCAACAAAACCTTGGCATGCCTGGGATGCACGGGACTGTTCCCGCAGTGGGCTCGCTGCAACGGAGCGACTTGATTATTGCCCTGGGTGCTCGCTTCGACGATCGGGTGACCGGCTATCTGCCATCGTTCGCTCCGAACGCGGCCATCATCCATGCCGATATTGATCCGGCAGAGATCGGCAAAAACCGGACGGCAGATGTGCCAATCGTCGGCGATGCGCGCGAGGTCATCATCGATCTTGTGGCGGCGGTTCAGGCCGAGAACGTCGCCGGACGGATCGGAGACTATGAAGCCTGGTGGCATCAGATCAACGAGTGGCGTACATCGTTCCCGCTCGGATACGACGAGCCACCCAAAGGTTTGATTGCACCCCAGCAGGTGATTTCTCGGATCGGCGATATTGCCGGACCGGACGCCTACTACGTTGCAGGTGTCGGCCAGCACCAGATGTGGTCCGCACAGTTCATCGGCTACGAGAAGCCTGGTCACTGGATTAACTCCGGAGGCCTGGGAACGATGGGATTCGCCGTTCCAGCCGCGATGGGAGCCAAAGTGGGATCGCCGGATTCGGTGGTCTGGGCAATCGATGGTGATGGCTGCTTCCAAATGACGAATCAAGAACTAGCCACGTGCGCGATTAATGACATTCCGATCAAGGTCGGGATTATCAATAACGGAACACTCGGAATGGTTCGGCAATGGCAGTCGCTTTTCTACAACGAGCGGTACTCCAATACCGATCTGAATACGCACGGGATTCCGGACTTCGTGAAGCTCGCAGATGCGTACGGCTGTCATGGCCTGCGATGCGAGTCTCCGGATGAGATCGATGCGGTCATCGAGAAAGCAATGTCGCTCAACGATGCCCCAGTTGTCGTTGACTTTCAGGTCCATAAGGACGCGATGGTCTGGCCGATGGTCCCAGCTGGAACAAGTAACGACACGATCACGATCGCCAAGACCCTTGCCCCCGCGTGGGATCGGGAGGACTAACCATGACGATCACCTCGGTGCGAGATTTCGCCACAGTTTGTGAAATAGCAGAAGGGCACTACTCATGACCCGCCACACCCTCTCGGTTCTTGTCGAGAACAAACCAGGCGTTCTTGCCCGAGTTGCTGCATTGTTCGCAAGACGTGGCTTCAATATCGAATCGCTAGCAGTTGGACCGACCCAAGTGTCGGAAATCTCGCGGATGACGATCGTCGTGCAGGTTGCCGAACTACCCTTGGAACAGGTGACCAAGCAGCTCAATAAGCTGATCAATGTCATTAAAATTGTTGAACTCGAGTCGGGGAGAACCGTCGAGCGTGAGCTCATCATGGTGAAGGTGCGCGCTGACCTCGAAACTCGCTCTCACGTGCTTGAGACCGTTCAACTGTTCCGGGCCAAAGTGGTCGATGTTGCACCCGACTCGGTGACAATTGAGGCGACGGGAACTGCCGGGAAGCTCGAAGCGCTCCTGCGTATGCTGGAGGCCTTCGGCATAAAAGAACTCGTGCAGTCAGGGATGGTTGCGGTCGCACGCGGCCCACGTTCCATCACTGATCGATCACTGCGAAGTACTGGCTGACCCTGACCGACCTGTCCGACACGAACCGCTGAAACTGACTAATGCCTGACCAAACAACAAGGAGAACGAGATTATGGCCGAGCTTTTCTACGACGCTGATGCTGACCTATCGCTCATCCGTAGCCGCAAGGTTGCTGTCTTGGGATATGGCTCCCAAGGTCATGCCCACGCCCTGAGTTTGCGCGACTCCGGCGTAGACGTTCGGGTCGGCTTGACTCCCGAATCCAAGAGCCGCGCCAAGGCTGAGGCAGAGGGACTTCGCGTTGTCGATCCGGCCACTGCGTGTGCCGAGGCCGACCTCATCATGGTTCTTGTTCCCGACCCCATCCAACGCGGTCTCTACGCCGAGGCGATCGAGCCAAACCTCACCGAAGGCGATGCACTGTTCTTCGCCCACGGCTTTAATATTCGTTTCGACTACATCAGCCCACCATCAATCGTCGATGTCTGCATGGTTGCGCCGAAGGGTCCCGGTCACCTTGTTCGTCGCGAGTATGTTTCGGGCCGTGGTGTTCCAGCGATCGTCGCCGTCGAACAAGACGCTACTGGTCATGCCTGGGAATTGGCATTGTCCTATGCGGCCGCAATCGGTTGTCTGCGCGCTGGTGGGATCAAGACCACCTTCACCGAAGAGACTGAGACGGACCTCTTTGGTGAGCAGGCTGTGTTGTGTGGGGGAGCGTCACAGTTGGTTATGTACGGCTTCGAGACTCTCGTTGAGGCCGGCTACCAGCCAGAGGTTGCCTACTTTGAGTGCCTACACGAGCTGAAGCTCATCGTCGACCTCATGTACGAGGGTGGAATCGCCAAACAACGTTGGTCGGTGTCAGACACCGCTGAGTACGGCGACTATGTCTCCGGTCCGCGGGTGATCGATCCGAGCGTCAAAGAGAATATGAAGGCGGTCTTGGCCGACATCCAAAACGGTGCATTCGCCAGGCGCTTTATCGAAGACCAAGATTCCGGGGCCCGCGAATTCATCGAGCTACGCACAAAGGGTGAGACCCACCCAATCGAGGATACGGGCCGCGAACTGCGCAAG